>JAITAH010000381.1 GCA_031284225.1 Dysgonamonadaceae bacterium
ATTCTTCGCCCCCGATTGCTTCAAAATGCCCGTTCAGGGCATTCATGTCAATAGAAAATGAATGAACGCACACAAACCAATACGCCGTAGGCGTTGCACAGCAATAGCAATGATAGCGCCGCCATATACGCAAATTTACGATGCGTGTTGTATTTTTAAACCGATTGAATCAACATGAAACCTCTAACGAGGTTTTGCGGCGCCGAATAACGTCGCTTTTCTATTGACATGAATGCCCGCCGGGCAATACGGATGAATTCCGGCGTTGATTCTTCGCCCCCCGATTGCTTCAAAATGCCCGTTCAGGGCATTCATGTCAATAGAAAATGAATGAACGCACACAAACCAATACGCCGTAGGCGTTGCACAGCAATAGCAAGGATAGCGATGCCATATACGCAAATTTACGATGCGTGTTGTGTTTTTAAACCGGTTGAATCAACATGAAACCTCTAACGAGGTTTTGCGACGACCAAAATAACGTCGTGTTTCTATTGACATGAAAGCCCTGCCGGGCAAAGCGGGTTTCAATGGGAATGCCTTTCTATTGACATCTATGCCTGCCGGGCAATACGGATGCCGGATAAAATGTTACAAAACACACGAATTGTCTAAAAAACGCCCGTTCAGGGCATTCATGTCAATAGAAAATGATGAACAAGACACAAATACGATACGCCGTAGGCGTTGCACAGGTTTTTTGCTGAATCAACACCTTTCGAAAAATTTGGCCGGCAGGGTAGCTTTATCGAAACCTATTTGCAGCGCAATGTCGATTGTGTGCAGAAATTTCCAAACAAAATTCGCTTGATTGAAATAAAATCTTCTGAAACATTATCTTATGAGTCGGTTAAAATATCGTGGCTTTCAAAAAAATGCTTAAACTTACCGGAGATTACATTATTTATAATGGAAGCTAAATCGCTTATTTTCATTAAGTTCACTTACTCTCCTGGGCTGAAGCCGGAAATTTTTTGTGGCTCTTTGGCGCACTTTTTGCTACTTTAATATTCGACTGCAATAAAAAATAAAAATATTTTCGTTTGAAAATTTTTCATTTTTCTTTTGTGTTTTAAAATATTGTACTATCTTTGCCAAGATTATAGTTAGTTAGGAGCTAAGACCCGTTTTTTGAGGCTTGCTTTATTAATTAAGGTGTATAGTTTCTGTTGACTGTAGTCTGTTAAAAAGAAATTTAGAAATAGAGAACAAACATTTTTAGTTATTAACAATTAATTGTTTTAAAAGAAAGTTATGAAACAGAAAAACTTTTCGAAAGTCCTTGCTAAGGGTGATGTACATTCCCCTTTATGGACTACTGTGGGTGGGTACGCGGCAAACCTTTTGCCGAAATACTCTTGGATCGCATTTTTGATTGCGATATTTTTGTTCCCGTCGAACGTGGCGGCGGATCCGATTGGCATCGGGTCGGATAAGGCGATAGTGCCGGTCGAAGCAGTGTATGGGTTTGGAATCAATCCAACAACCGCACAAAAGGTCTTTAACGTTGGCGATCTATTTACGGTAACGGTTAGCGAAATCGTAGATCCGGGTACGTTTATTAATCCGGTTGTGCCTGCTGCTAACGGCTCTAACAGCTGGCCGAGCGCCAGGGTGTTGAAACCGGGAGATGTTTATCAGGCAACGCTTACTATTAAAGCGGCCGATAATCACATCTTTGCCCTCACGTCGCCTTTTTCGATTTCTCTGCCGGCCGCAACCGGCGTAACCAATTGGGGAGCTCCAGGCACCGCTACAAAAACCAGTGTGATAACACAAGATGACGACTTGTATGTTATACGGGTTGTTTATCAGCTTCCGAAAACTATTACGCAGTTGTCGGTAGATTTTAACAAACCCGCTACTGGTGGTCCTCCTGCCACTGTGGGTTCTGTTGCCGATAGCGTTGATGTGGGCATTCTGCTTGCCAATGTTAAGAGTATACAAGGCGCTGCAACTGACAATCAATGGAAAGGAACCCTTACTTGGGATCCGGCTCCTACCCGATTTACGGCAGAAAAAAAGGCCTATAAAGTTACTGCGGAATTTAACGCCGAACCCGGTTATACGTTTCAGGGCGTAGCTGCCGGCGCGCTAAAATGGAGCACACAGGTTATTGCTAAGACTAGCACTCGTAGTCAGGGTGCGGCTAACACCAATACTCCGCTAACCGCTACGTTTAAAGAGTTTTCTCAATTTCCGCCTAAAACGGTTAATGCAGATAAAAAACCGGTTCCGGGTGAAAGTAGCGGCGATATAGCGATTTCTAATGCTGGATGGGATTATCCTGCAACTCCGGGTTGGTCATGGAGCAGTGGCGCAGGATTAGACGCCGCCGGTTTATTCTTACCGGATAGCGTTTATAAACTTTCTTTCGCTGTTATACCGAAGGCGGTTACTGGAACTACACTTCCTTATGGTTTCTTCGGTCTTCCAGCCACTTATTATGAGGCAGGAACGAATATCGAAGGGGTAAGCCATAAAGATAAAACTGTTTGGAGACCTATAACTAATTATACAACGAGTTTAGGTATTTCCAATAAGCAAGATACAATTACGGTTACTTTCCCGAAAACAATATCCAACCCGGAATCGGGGAATATTTATTTTGTAACTCCGATAGCCGGAGCGGAAAATTTTATACATAAGGGTTTTGACGACTTGCAAACAGACATTCCCGGAGTCAAACCTACTGTGTATGGATGGGACGAATATGATCCTGCTGCTGACGTTACGACTACCTACGGCGGCGAGTATGGCTCGAACGAATTCTATCAATTCCTAGCCAACCGTGATTACACGGCTTACATTAAGTTGGAAATAACGGATCCGACAGCTTATACGTTCTTTTATATCACGGAGGTATTAGCCAAAGGAGGTAGAACATATACCATTAACGGTATTAACACTGAACAAGTAGGACCGCAGGATCCGACCTCTATAATTATTAAGGCAACCTTCCCAAGAACGGCAAGCACTATTCCCGGCGGAACTTTGGCTGTCCCTCATCCGATTGCCGGTTTGACAGTGGCCGAAAGACAAGATCTCCTCGAAGAAACTCCGTTGTTGAGGGATTATATAGATAGTTATAAAGTATTCTGGTATCAGGAAGATGGTACGGAATTGGGTCTTGGCGATGTATTCGCTCCCTCAACTAATTATACCGCTAAGGTGCAAATGTCTCCGAAAGAAGGATATACTTTTTGGAATACACAGGCAGGCGCGGTTAAGTTTAGACTGCCGAGAAATGACAAGAACCCGACATTAAATGATGATCATTCTCATCTGTATAACCCGACTAATGGTGCAAATATCGCTTTTCCTTCTATTTATGAAGTTGATTCGGACTGGTTTACCGTTAAGTTCTACAAGACGGCGCGTAGCATTACGAAAAGTACGGTTACTACTTTTGTTGCTCCGGTAGCAGGCGTAATACCGCCGGTTTCCTTTACCGATAATGATTCTTACAATGCAACTGTTAAATGGACAACCGAAGCAGGCGAAGAATTGGCGGCAGGCGAAGCTTTCAAACCGGGTACGGCGTATATTGCAGAACTCACTGTAAATGCATCGACGACCAATTACTGGACTGTAGCCGGCTTGGCCGAAGATTTCTTCGTTCCGGATGCTCCTGCAGAATCTTATACAGCTGAATTTATAGAATCGAAAATTTCTGTAGATGAAAATTATGTAAAGGTTAAGTATGTATTCAACAAAACGGCTGAACTGATCTCTGAAAAAGCGCTTGTATTTAAAGAAGGTATCGATTTCATTTATCCGACCAGCGGTTGGTCAAATGCACCGGCTTCTGGTAACGGTATTTCTGTTCCCAAGAAAGATGATGTTGTTGTTGAAAACGACCAGTTTACTGCTATCGTCGATCGATGGGAAACGCTTACTCCTCATACGACTCCTGCCAGAATTACATCCTTTACCGCCAACCGTGAGTATGTACTGACCTTGCGGATTGTTCCGAAAGACGGTTATACGGTATATGATTTGGCGAAAGAAATTACTGATTGCGATCCCACTATAGGTAATCTCGGATGGTTTACTTATCCCGCAGGCGGCGACAGAGTAGAACAAGTGTTGACTTGGGTGAACAATATTGGACTCGGTTATGTCGAAGCGCAAATCTACTTCAAGAAACCGTTGAAAACGATTACGCAAATCGATGGATTCACAACGGCGCTGGTAGGAACTCCCGTAACTACGGCAACTGACATTGTGGCTCCCAATGATGAATATACGATCAGCGCTTTCGAACTTTCCGGAGAAACTTACGTAAATGAAAACGGTGTAAATTATTTCCTCAGTGGGGAAGAATATGTTTATACCTTTGCAGTAACTCCGGGTGAAGGATATGATAGCCACGGTTTGGCTAAAGACGCTTTGAAAACGACGGCTGTAGCCGACAAAGTAGAACATAACGTCAATGATTTGAGCAACGTTACGGTTTATTTCCATACAACGGGTAAGCGCGTTAAAGCTTACATCATTGATTTAGCAGTACCTGCCACAGGAGAAAAGCCGGATGTAGATCTTGTTAAGACTAGAACAGAAGACGGACTCCATGCTTTGAATATAACCTGGTCGGGCATATTCGACAGCGAAGGTCGATTTGTCAAAGGGAATACCTATTCGGTAACCGTTGTATTGGATCCTGTAGCTGGTGGTGTTGAATATTCGTTCTTTGGCGTTCCGGCAAATGTATTTACGGTGAAAAATTATCCTACAGAGTTTGCAATTGCTAAGAACCATGCGAATCTGGGTGTGATAACCATTCAGTTCCCGACAGCTTCCGATGCATTGATTTTAACAGCTCCGAAATTTACAAGCGTGGCTGCAGGCTATTTCATTGATCCGAAGGCGATAACCATCGAAAATAATACGGCCCGCACTTATGTTATTGATAATGTTGTGGTTTCCGGTACTAATTTCATCATTTCAGCTAAGGGAACCGAAACGATTTCCGCTAAGGAAAAGATTGTCGACTGGCAATTGTTGCCGCTTCCAGGAATGCCGAAAGGCGACCATACGGCAACAATCACGTTGTACTATCACGAAGAAGGAAAGACCGAAATTCTCTACACAACAGCAACGGTTAGTCTGAATGTGTACGGTGTTGGTGTTGCTCTTCCTGAAGCCGCTGTTTTGAATGCTTATGGCGTAAATGGCGTCCTGACCGTGAAAGGTTTGGTAGCCGGCGAACCGTTCAGCGTTCACAATGCACAGGGCGTATTGGTTTACCGAGGTATTGCCAAGTCCAGCGAAGCGATTGTAAATGCGCCTGTTAAGGGTGTGTATATTGTAACTTCCGGCGGTAAAACGTTGAAACTGATTAATAAGTAAGCGCTGTTGCGCTGAAAGGCAGATAGAAGCGGGGCGCCCTGAGGCGTCCCGCTTTTTTTTGAAAATCGCGTCATTTAACAAAACTTTCACGTGCTCCTGCAAATAATTCAAATATTTCCCGTAAATTTGCTGACCATTTCAAAAACAGGCCATGGCACACATCCATTTACAAGGATTGGGAGTAGCCTTGATTACTCCTTTTACGCGCGACGGCTCCGTCGATTACCCTGCATTGACGCGCTTGACGGACGATCTGCTATCCAACGGCGTCGATTATTTAGTCGTTTTGGGTACCACCGGCGAAACGGCCACGCTTTCTTCGGACGAACAGCAGGCTGTTGTCCGGACGGTAGTCTCACAGGTCAACGGTCGCGTTCCTATCGTGGCCGGCATTGGCGGAAATTGCACGCAAACCGTGGTTCAGAAACTTGCCGGCGGCGGTTTTCCCGGTATCAGCGCCGTGCTGTCTGTGGTTCCCTATTACAGTAAGCCCACGCAGGAAGGTATTTATCGACACTACAAACAGATTGCGGAATCTTCGCCGGCTCCGCTGATTCTCTATAATGTCCCCAGCCGAACGGGCGTTAATATGACTGCGGAAACCACGTTGCGCCTGTCTCGCGAATGTGCTAACATTGTCGCGGTCAAAGAAGCGTCCGGCAATACGGAACAGATCAAGCGGATTATCCGGGAAAAACCGGCCGGTTTTCAGGTCCTTTCGGGCGACGATATGCTGGCGGTGGAATTGATAATCGCGGGCGCGACAGGGCTTATTTCGGTTATCGGCAATGCATTTCCCCGTCCGTTCAAACAAATGGTCGATTTTGCGCTTTCCGGCGACGAAGCTCGTGCGCAAGCTCTTCACCGGCAATATGCAGAATTGCTGGAGTTGATTTTTGCCGACGGCAATCCGGCAGGAATAAAAAATGTATTGTATCAGAGGGGATTTATCGAAAATGTACTCCGGTTGCCCTTAGTTCCGGTATCCGTCGCTATTCACGAAAAAATTCAGAAAGCGTTGTCGTTATTGGGGTAAAAGTGAAAGGCAAAGGATGAAAGATAAAAGACGCTTTGCTATGTGTAACGCCTACGGCGTATGGGGTTTGTGTCCCGTTCTTCATTTTCTATTGACATGAATGCCCTGAACGGGCATTTTTTAGACAATTCGTGTGTTTTGTAACATTTTATCCGGCATCCGCCTTGATTGGAACATACATGTCAATAGAAAGGCATTCCCATCGAAACCCGCTTTGCCCGGTCCGGGCATTCATGTTAATAAAATCCGGCATTAGCGCAAATCCGCTTTGCCCGGCAGGGCATTCATGTCAATAGAAACACGACGTAATTCGGTCGTCGCAAAACCTCGTTAGAGGTTTCATGTTGATTCAATCGGTTTAAAAACACAAAACGCATCGTAA
>JAITAH010000385.1 GCA_031284225.1 Dysgonamonadaceae bacterium
TTTCTTCGAGCGGCTTAAGAGGAGACGAAGGCGACGAAACCGAAGGTACAGGCAACGTGGATCCTGGCGGTAGACCGAATGGCAAAGACGCTCTCGGCCCGATCGGCGACGCCATCGGCTGGGTAGCGGCGCTCGCTTTGACTTACGGCGTTTGTGTGTTCAACAGAAAAAGAAAAAACGCAACGAATGTGTAAAGGCGCAAAGGCATGAAGGCACGAAAGCATGAAGGCACGAAAGGTAAAAGGCGCGAAAGCACGAAAGGGCGAAAGCACGAAGGCACGAAAGCTTTCTCCTTTTCACCTTTCGTGCATTCGCCCATTCGTGCATTCGTGCATTCGCCCTTTCGTGCATTATTTATCAATACAAACATGAAATACTTACTTCAATCAATATTGTTCGTGGGATTAACGCTCTTTGCATGGGATGCAAAAGCGCAAACCTACGGTTTGGACGAAAATTTTTCCGACGGTATTCCTTCCGGATGGACAACTACCGGTTCGGTCTCAAAAACGACCAACAACAGCAAATCCTGCCTGAGCATGGGTTCAAACGCTACCGTCGTAACTCCTGCTATCAAACAGCCGGTTACATTGACTTTCAGCCACCGCGCCAGCGGAAACGGCAAGACGTTGACGGTAGAAAAATCAATTGACGGAAACGCATGGACTTCCATCGGGTCGGTTTCCCCCAGTTCCTCCAGCGGTTGGGGTTCCGTTTCGATGAATGTAGGCGAAATGGGTACTCCGAACGTAAAAATACGCTTTACGGCTTCTTCGGGAAGTATCTTTATCACCGACGTGAAAGTATTGGTTTCCGAGATCGGCGATGCACCGACCGTTCAGGCCGGCATCGGCTTCGGAACCGTCACCGGATCGTCAGTCATCGTCAACCTGACCAAAGGCAACGGCGAAGGGCGTTTGCTGGTGTATAAAAAAACAACGGCAGTCGATTTTGTTCCGCAAGCCGGCAATTCGTATCCGGACGGAACTGTTTTGTCCGGCGGAAATTACGTTGCCCAAAGCGGCGACCTCGCCGAAGTAACCGTGCAAGGTCTGGAAGCCGGCGAAACCTATCATTTTGCCGTATTCGAATACAACGGCTTCGACGAAACAGCCAATTACCTTACTCCGGGCGCTACCGGAAACATACGGACAATGGAAATTCCTTCCATTCGCCTGTCAACTTATAAAATCGCTTTCGACCGGCTGAAAACCGGTACGGAAGACAAACGGGAGTTCGAAATCTCCGGCAAATACCTGAACCCCGCTCAGGGAAGCGTCACGGTAACCGGAACCGCCGATTTTCAGGTTTCGACCGACAATCAAAATTATGCGCTGTCGGCTACGATTCCTTACAACAACGCAATACTCGCTTCAACAAAAATATACGTCCGCTTCGCTCCGGAAGAAATAAAAGATTATGCCGCCGAAATAACGGTATCGGGTGGAGACTCCGACACCCAAACACTGTCGGCGACCGGAAGCGGATCGGATACCGATACCAAAATATTTTATCTTTCGCCCAACGGGAACGACAACAACAGGGGAAGTTACGACGCTCCTTGGTTCACTCTGGGAAAAGCCATTGAAATGGTCAATCCCGGAGATATTGTTTACGTAAGAGGCGGCGAATACAGTTATCCGGGCATGACTTTCCGAATCAACGCTTCCAAGTCGGGAACAGCCGGCAAACGGATCAGTATTTTTGCCTACAACGGCGAACAGCCGGTCTTCAATTTCGACCAACCGACCGGAACCAGCGAAGGCGACGGAAGGTTGCGCGGCATTGTTCACCAAGGCGATTACTGGTATTTCTACGGCATCCATTTCACAAAAGCCCGCGACAACGGCGTGAAACTGGAAGGCAATCACAATATTTACGAACGCTGCATATTCAGCTATTGCGGCGATACAGGAATACAATTGGGCTTCGGCCACAGTTTTGCAGACTCTCATCCGGGCATTTCAAAAAACGACGGCAGCTACTGTTCCGATAATCTTATCGTGGATTGCGATTCGTACCGCAACTACGACTGGCAAACCAAAGGCGGAAATGCCGACGGTTTTGCCTGCAAAATGCACAACGGAAGAAACAACTGGTTTGTCCGTTGCCGCGCATGGGAAAACTCGGACGATGGCTGGGATCTGTACGAAACCGATTTCCCTGTTTACCTCGTAGAATGTTGGGCTTGGCATTCCGCTCCGGAAGGTATTTTACCGGAACGGCAGGGCAACGGCAATGCAATCAAATTGGGCGGTAACGGATCGGGCGGTTCTTCGGTCGGCGTACACGAAGCTTGGAACTGCATTGCTTTCAATTGCAACAAAACCGGATCCGTCAAAGGCTTTGACCAAAACAGCCACAAAGGGGGCGTGAAAGTGGTCAATTGTCTGGCTTTCGGTAACGGCTACGATTTCATGTTCGAAACCGCTTCTTCAATGGAATTTTACAATAATGTCTGTTTCGGCAAACAGGAAATCGAAGGCGGTACACAATCGAACAATGCCTTAGGTGCATCTTCCAGTAAAGGCTGGGCGGATGCTATCACCGGCATTTCGGCAAGCGATTATGTCGATTTATCCGAAACGGCGGCTATAGCTCCCCGCGGCGCCGACGGCAGTATGCCCACCGGCTTTGCCCGCCTGAAATCCGGAAGCCCATTGATCGGCGCTGCCAAACCGGGACTTGTTCCCCCACTCCCCGATATGGACGTACCGCTTTTCGGCTCGGCTTTGGATACCCGCTATGCCAACCGGGACATCGGTCCTTACGATCGGAATCCGTCAACAGACATTCCACAGGTATTGATCAATGCAAACGCCGGTTTGAGCCTCAACGTATATCCGAATCCTGTTCAAACGGAAGCTTATATCAAATGGTCGGTAAGCAATGCAACCGCTGTTCGAGTAGATTTATACAATTTGCAAGGAAAGCAAGTGATGAATATTGCGTCGCAAGCAGCTTCCGGAGGAATAGAATACTGTCTTCCGCTGCCGGCCGGTCATCTGCCTTCCGGCGTATATTTACTCCGGCTGACCGCGTCGTCCGGTGAACAGGCTCAGGCTAAATTAATTAAGTGTTCGAAATAAATAATTTGTAATGACTCTACAGACATTAGATATAAGACAGAAGAAGACAGACATAGATCTGTGTCTGTCTTCTTTTATCTTTCATCTAAATATCTTATAATATTAAACAATGAAATATCTTTTGACAATTCTATTTTTTACATTCATTACCGTTGTCGCAGCTCAAGATTACTGTATGACAACTCCCGTCGGGTATGGACATAATACCACCGGAGGAGCAGGCGGTACGATTAAAACAGTAAAAACCGTTTCGTAACTCAGAACGGCTTTGACTGCATCGGGCGCAGCGATCATTATTGTTACCGAAGACATTACGTTCGGGGCAAGCGACATGATCAATGCGAAGATTAGCAATAAAACCCTGCTGGGATTGAAAGGCGTAAAACTGATTCAGAACAACGACAGCGGAATACTGGGATTAAGCAGCAGTTCAACCAACGTGATTATCCGTAACCTGATTTTTGAAGGTCCCGGCGCTTACGACATGGACGGGAACGATTTGCTCAGCAACAAGGGATGCATCGACCTCTGGGTGGATCATTGCGAATTTTACGACGGGTTGGACGGCAATTTCGACAATACCAACAGTTCGGACAATATTTCTATTTCGTGGTGCAAATTCGGCTACAACAAACCGGCGCGGGCAGGCGGCAGCGGCGGCAGCGCCGATCACCGGTTTACAAATCTGGTGAGCGGCAGTAAAACGGATGCGCCCTCCGACGGACGGCGCAGCATTACATTCCATTATTGCTACTGGACAAGCGGATGCAAACAGCGGATGCCGCGCGCCCGAAATGCGGATTTGCATCTCCTCAATTGCCTCAACGACTCGCCGGACGCCAGCCCGGTATTGGGTTTGGGCGGCGGAAGTAAAGGCTTGGACTGCTATGTGGAAGGTTGTGTTTTTGAAAATATCAAAAGCTTGTACAGCAGCTATAACAGTTCCGACGGTGGAACGCATACGCTCGCTTACGTCGATTGTTCTTCTTCTAAAACGATGAGCAACGTAGGAACTGCGCCTAAACCGTCTTATTCTTATGCGGCTTTGCCCAAAGAAGAAGTAAAAGAGGCTGTGAAAGGCGCTTGCGGTGCAGGAGCTACATTGAATGTAACCACCGAAGGACTTGTTTCTTCACCTTGCGGATTGACGGCGTTGAACAACTTGCCGCAAGAAGAATGGCAGATTCATCAAACCGTAAACGAATTTGTCGTGACGGGAATAAAAGTGAAAAAAATAATTCTGTACGATCTTTCCGGCAAGAAACTCCGTAGCGGGAACGATTCTCAAAGCATAGACGTTTCGGCGTTATCTAAAGGATTTTACATCTTGTCGATCCGATCGGAAGATAATCGTAAATTAAGTAAAAAAACAATCAAACGCTAATCAAATTCTTAAAGTCATGAAGAAATTGTTTTTAATTCATTTCCTTGTTTGCCTTGCATTTCATTTGCAAGCAACTATTTACTATGTAAGTCCGAACGGTTCTGCTTCCAACAGCGGAACCGCGATGGATTCTCCCGCCGATATTTATACGGCGGTTGCCAAAGCACAGGCAGGCGATATTATTTACCTCCTGAGCGGAAAATACGATCTGTCTCAAACGATTCTTTTATCGCAATCGGGAACTGCCGAAGCGCCTATTCAGCTCTTGGCTTACGATGCGTGGACGCCTTTCGATATAAACAATCCGTTGAGCGCACAAAACATAGCCGCTCGTCCGATTCTTAGTTTTACAGCGACGCCTCACAGCGCACGCGGCGATAAAAAAGCCGACGCCGACAAAGCCCGTGGGGTCAATCATACGGGCAACTACTGGATTATCAAAGGCGTTAATTTTACGGATGCCGGCGATAATGCCGTGAAACTGGAAGGAAGTTACAATGTTTACGAATTATGCAATTTTTGGTTGAATGGCGACACGGGCCACCAGATTGGCTTTTCGCACGACTCCTCCGACAATCCCGGATTGTTGAAAGGCGCACACAACCGGATTATCAATTGCGATTCGTGGAACAATTGGGATCATCCGGACTGGGGCGACGCCGACGGTTTCGCCTGCAAAATGTATCCCGGAACAGGCAACGAATATTACGGTTGCCGCGCATGGAACAACAGCGACGACGGTTGGGATTGTTTCGAAATACAATCGCCGGTCGTTTTGGTGAATTGCTGGACATGGAAAAACGCTCAAGAACCGGGTAAATCCGGCAATGGAAACGGATTCAAATTGGGCGGCGCTCCTTCGAAAGGAAATCATATCCTTTACCGTTGCATTGCTTGGGGAAACAAAGCGCGCGGTTTCGACCAAAATTCCAACAGCGACGGGTGTTGGATGTATAACTGTCTTAGTTTCGACAACAATTACAATTATATGTTTGAAAAAGGAAGCACAGGAAACAACATTGCCGTCAATTGTGTGGAATGGGGAAAAAGGGGCGGAATGGCGCTGGAATTTAAAGCGCCGTACGTTTTGCAAAACAATTCTTGGCAATTGTTTGACGGAGCAACGGAAAAAACCGAAGGTAAATTTTCTCAGTTGACTTCCCATTCCGATGAATACATGCCGGAATACCTGACCGAAGCGGCTTTCTTGGCAAAAAGAAATGCCGACGGCAGTTTACCGCAGGTAGCTTTGCTGAAAGCAAACAGCCGCTTTATCGACGCCGGCGCCGTTTATTCCGTAAAAAATCCGAACACCGGAACTGAACTGTTCGACGGCGTAAACGACGGGAAACCCGATATCGGTTATTGCGAATATACAACCGCCAATCCGGTCGATCCAACCGATCCAACTGATCCAACCGATCCGGAAGATCCCGACCCGAACGACCCCGGAAATACCGAAAACCCGCAAGAGCCTGCCGGAGATGGGAAAATCGTAGAAGAAGCTTCTTTATCGGTAGCAGCTAAAGGGACTTCCAAAGTGTGGGGCTATTTCAATGTCAAAACGATTACCCAAACCACTTTGACCATGCAGGCAAGCGGTTCTTCCAATAATCCGATCGTGCTGGAATATTCGCCGGATAACACAAATTGGACTCAAGTGGGAGAGCCGGTAAGAAACAGTTCAACGAACAAACAGGAAGCGCGAACAATAGACGCTTCGGCTACACCCAAAAATGTGAACCTGTATTTCCGCTTGAGAAGCACCGGAAATTATGCAGCGGCAATTTCCAATTTTATCATCTACGGAGAAGTGAATAATAATCCGACGCTCCTCGTTCCTGTTCAAGCGAAAGGAATCGTTTCCGAAATTTATTATACGCTTTCGGGAACAAAAGTGCGGGTACTTGTTCCAAATACCATTTATATTAAGAAAACCGTTTACGAAAACGGTAAAACAGAAACGAAAAAAGTAATGAATTAGGAGTTATGAAAAATCAAGTACAAATAATATACAGGGCAAGCCTGCTTTTATTGGCCGGCTTCTTTTCCGGCGTTTTTTCCCCTCTGTCGGCAGCCGATTATTATCTTTCTCCCAATGGAGACGACGGTAAAAGCGGATTATCCCTCGAAGAGGCATGGAAATCGCCGAACAAGGCTTTTCAAACCCTTTCGGCAGGCGACGTCCTTTGGGTAAAAGGTGAAACTTATACCATTGCAGAACCCGTAAAGACCAAAAACGCAGGATCGCAATCCCGCCCCATCAAAGTGTATGCAGCCAGAGGCGAAAAACCGGTTTTCGATTGCTCTTCTTACCGGGCTTACGGAAGTGAAAACTCCGGAAAACGCGGGATTGAATTGCGCCAAGCATGGTGGCATGTGCGGGGTATTAAAGTATATCAGGCCGGAAACAGCGGTATTCTCATCGCCGGCGAAAACATTGTGGTAGAAGGCTGTGTCGTGGAAGAATGTGGACACGACGGATTTTCCATTGCAAGCGGCGCCAAAGATGCTTTGATATTGAATTGCGATTCCTACCGCAATGCCAATACCGATTCCAACGGTGAAAACGGCGACGGATTCGCAGCTAAAGAAGGTTCCGGGATTGTTTTCCGGGGTTGTCGCGCTTGGGAAAATTGCGACGACGGTTGGGATGTGTACGGAGGGAATCAAGCCGTGTTGATCGACAGTTGCTGGGCTTTCGGCAATGGCGTGAACTATTGGCCGCAATATATCTCTTCCTTTCAAGGCGACGGAAACGGATTCAAACTCGGCGGCGGTGGCGGCGTGGATGGAAATGCGCCGAACGTAGTAGTTAATTCTTTTGCTTTCAATAATGTAGCTAAAGGTTTCGATCAAAATCACAATGCTTGGGGAGTGACCGTCATCCATTCGACCGGCTACAACAACCACGGCATGGGAAACTTCGCCTTTCAGGAAGCGCCGGAAAGAGGAACGCACGTCATGATAAATAATCTTTCCTATGGTGGAACCGGACAGAACATCGCCACCGGAAGCGTCGAAACAACCAACAGTTGGAATTTAGGGTTAAATTTCACAGACGATATGTTTGAAGCGCTGCCTGCTCCGGATAATGCCAACGCTAAATACGACCGCGACGATGATTATCGCCTTACCGATCCGCGCTTAGTTGCGCTGTTCTCTCTAAAAAACGACAATCCGGCGATTGATAAAGGAACTGTCCAGACTTACATTCGCCTGAAACCCTATTATGCGATTCCCTATTGTGGAACGGCTCCGGACTTGGGCGCACGCGAATTTGTTTCGGGTGAATGGATTTATCCCGATCCGGATGAAACCGATCCGGGTACGAATCCGGGAACCAATCCGGAGAATCCCGGCAATCGCCCCGCGGGAACCAAGACGATTATCGTAGATGTGGCTAATCAATTCACCGTCAACTCAAGTAGCGTTTCTCCAATATGGGGACCTTTTGCTTTGGCTTCCGCCGAAAGCGCTGTTTTCGACATGCAGTCGGCCGGATCGTCGAACGGAACAATTGTCGTGGAATTTTCCAAAGACGGAACCGTTTGGGAACAAGTCGGAGGACAAGCGAAAAACGGAAGTACAAGCTGGGCAAATTCCAAGTCTATTCTCCTAAACGACGAAGCAGCGCCTTGGGGACCAACAATCTCTATCCGTATGAACAACAGTTCCAACCGAAATGTAAATATCCGGAATCTGAAAATCACGGGGACGCTTTACGATCCGGATTCATATACGGAAATCGTGAACTTAAAGCATGACGACGGAGAAATTGTCAATGTACAATATTATGATTTGAACGGAATAAAGGTTTCTCCCGAAACGAAGGGTTTTTTAATTAAAAAAGTCTTGTATTCCAACGGGAAATCGCAAGTGAACAAGGAAATGAAAATTCAAGGACACTGAAAACATTTATCCACTTCGGCAACGATATTGTCGAAAACAACAATGGTAAATACACATAAAATCGTTGAATTACACAATAGAAATTAGTATTATGAACAAACGACTCATCTTTTTTTTATTCTATCTGATTGCCGTCTTGAATATTTCGGCAAAACAATATTTCATCGCAATCAACGGCAACGACTCCAACGAAGGATCAATTGCATCCCCCTTTGCCACATTCGATAAAGCTTACGCTTCGGTTGTTCCGGGCGACACGATTTACGTGCGCAGCGGAACATACGCTGTTTCCAAACGGTGGGAAATGAACAAAGCCGGAAATTTGGCCAACTATTACAAATTATGGGCTTATCCCGAAAATCCGGAGCAAGAAAACGGCGTGATCCTGAACGTCAGCGCCGACAACGGCATGCGTATCGCTTCGGAAGGAAAATACTGGTATATCAGAGGGTTTACCATTCAAAATGCGAATGACAACGGTATCCGGATTTTCGGAAGCCACAATATCATCGAAAATTGCGTGTTCAGAGGCAATTCCGACTCCGGATTATCCATCCAGCAATCCAACGGAACGGCTGCCAACGACGGCTCGATTGCCGGATACAATCTGGTGCTTAATTGCGATTCGTACGACAATATTGAGCAATCGGACGACGCCGACGGTTTCGCCTGTAAACTGTCGCCCGGCGCAGGAAACATTTTCCGCGGCTGCCGCGCATGGGCTAACGCCGACGACGGTTGGGATTTCTACTATTCCCGCTTCCAAACCATTGTGGAAGATTGTTGGACATTCAGCAACGGAATCAACGGCGGCAACGGCAACGGATTCAAATCGAACGGAAGCGCCAGCAGCACTTCTACGCCCCGCACCCAAGCTTCACATGTCTATATCCGCAGCATCGCTTTCGACCACAAATACAAAGCCGGTTCGAACAACAAAGGATTCGACCAAAATCACAATGAAGGAAACGTAACGATAATCAATTGTTTATCATTCGACAACGAAAAAAATTTCGCTTATCAGGAAGATACGCAAAACGGAAAAAATCACGTCTTCCGCAATTGTGTCGGTTTTGAACCTTACAGCGAAAAATTAGCACGTACTTTACTACCCGGCGAAGTTGTGAATGCCGGAACAAAAGACGAAATAAGCTACAGGGCAAGCAATACGTGGTTTGCTTCCACCATCGACGATCAGTACAATTCGTGGAATTTGTTTCCGGAAACAACCGAAGAAGTCGCTTCCCGCGACGATTATGTAACCTTGGACAAAACGGCGGCTATGGCCCCGCGGCAAGCCGGCGGTTCGTTGCCCGACAATGGCTTCGGCAGGCTGAAATCCGACAGTAAGCTCATCGACAAAGGAATCCCTTACACTTTCAACTTGGATTTAGACAGAGATGCTTATCCCGGCAACCTCTATAACCCGCCTTATATTGTATCGACACACATTACCTCTTTGGACGGAATGCCCGACTTGGGTCCTTTTGAATTTGTCAAAGAATTGAATCCCAATAATATTGCTCCTGTTGTATCTTTAACGGCTCCCGCCGATAACAGCGAGTTTGACCAAGGAACTCCGATTGTATTATCAGCCGCAGCCGTCGATACCGACGGAAGCATTGCCCGCGTGGAATTTTACGCCGGCGCACATTTGTTAGGAATTGCGGCTGCCGCTCCTTATTCTTATACATGGACAAATCCGGCGGAAGGAACGCATATTTTGTCCGCGATTGCTTACGACAACGAAGGGGGAACAGGCCTGTCGGCTACGGTTACCATCCGGGTGAAAAATTCCGGCAATCAGGGAGGAGCAACGACAGGAGAAACAAAACCGTTGCTGAAATTGACAAGTTACAGCTCTACGCTTACCGACGAAATCGTAAGCCAAGCGTGGGGAAAAGTCAATACGGTCGGTTCGGGAAGCAACGGCCGCATCAAACTGAATTTCAGCAGCAGCAAAGGCGGGACGCTGATTTCTCCTGCTATTGATTTGTCGAAATACGTCGTTCAAGATTTAAACTTGCATTTTTGCAGTTCGGGCGGCGGCAACCGCAACCTGAACATTTATCTTTCTTTCGATGGCGGGGCAACCTATACTTCCGCTTATACACAATCGGGCGGCAGCAACGGAACCGTTATTTCCGTCGCTTTCCCGCTTGCCGATAAAACCCCAACTTCCGGTACTTCATTTGTTCTGAAACTCGAAGCAGCCAATACAATAGAAGTGTGGGACATTGAAGTACTCGGAGCGGAGAAAATACTTACAGCGACAGATTCGATTCCGGTAAACAGGTTTTCCATATCCTGTGTTCCTTCTGTAACGGAAGGTTTTTCTTCCATCGTATTCGATTTGGAAGAAACAGCGCCGGTTCAAATCGCCCTTTACAATACGAACGGTCGTAAAGTAAAAGATGTGGCATATAACAACTGGTTTCCCGCCGGACAAAATTCTGTTTTGTGCGACGTCAGCAAATTGAATAAAGGGCTATACATCTGCATTTTATCTTGCGGAGAATACTCCCGTTATACAAAAATTATAAAAAAATAAATATTCATGAAAAAAAATAATGCAATTGCAAGGTGTAAGTTTTAAACTTAAAAAAGAAGTTTCAAAAATTGATAACGGAGAAATATTACCCGTACTTCAAGATATTGACACATTGAAAGATGTTCCTATAAATAAATCCCTTAATAAAAAAATAAACATACCTAACCTAAATAACGAATGGTTTTAACAGAATAAGAAAATATTGAATATGAAACGAATCATTTTATTTATTTTTTCCGTAATAGTAGTGTCATTACAAGCTCAATCCACAAGAGAAGTAACGAATGTGACCGAACGTTCCTATTATAAAGTGGAAGAGATAATTAACAATCCACAAACGATAACCGACAATAAAGTTTGGCATTTTGATACGGGTTATCCCTGTATTGAAGCCGATGAAAGCGATAATGCAGAGTGCTTTTGCTATATGGGATTGCGTACCTTTAGAACAGGGAATCATAAAATGTTTAATGGAAAAGAATATACGGAGTTACTTTCCAACAGCGTTAATAATCCAAATGAATGGACTACGGAAACATATCTCAGGGAAGCAAACAAACAGGTGTTTTTCTTTTCCGAAAAATGTGGAAAAGAATTTTTAATGTATGATTTTAATCTGAAATTAAACGATAAAATTGTATTGGTTGATTACCTGTTAACGGAATGTGAATTAAACGAACAAGGTGAAGCCGGGCAGGGCGAGTCGTTTTTATATACGGTGGCTTTAACAGATTCTGTTATTTACAATCAAATAAAATATAAACGTATTGAATTGCGGGGGAATATGCACCTTTACTGGATCGAAGGTTTGGGCGATATTTCGGGGATTTTATATCATTCCGCCGGTTGGGGCGGTGCGCTACTGCAATTGAGAGACAGTTATATATCTGAAAATCAAGTTTTTTTCA
>JAITAH010000405.1 GCA_031284225.1 Dysgonamonadaceae bacterium
ACCCAAATACTGTCGCCCCAAACGTAAACGCCTTTCCCGAGATAAAAATCTTCGTTTGTGTTCCAAACCACAGCTCCATTCAATGGATCAGCGTTTTTTAATTTTTGTTTTACAGAAGTAAGCTTTACACGAGGTAAGTAAAATCCTCCCGGATCGCTTTCCGGTGTATCATCATTGCTTGCATTCAAATCAAGCACCGCGGCTTCATGAGGATCGGCTAACCCGCCAATTCGTACTTGTGCATTTGCACTTGCTGCGCTCAATATCGTGAGCGTCAGCGCTAAAAGAAACATCTTTCGCATGTTTAAAAAATTTAAATTAATATTTATTGTTTATTTGAAATGGCTCCGGTAAAGACAACCGGCTTAAAACATGAAAACGATGAGAAAAAAAATGATTTTCTTTGATTCGAAAAGTTGTCTTTACCTTTACCATCTATGTGTTATCAAAACTATTTAAAATGAAAAGCGTGGAACTTTAACTTTATTTGTCTCAGAGGCCTTAGACTGCCCACTTGTACAAATAAGTTATGCCCACGCATTCAACGTGAGCGTTTACTAACTTATTCTTGTACAAGTTGAAATTGTCTAAGTTTCTGAGACAAGAATAAAAGCTAACGCTTTCTTAATTAATATGTAATGTTAAAATATTATCTGTTTCTTATGAAAAATTGTTATTATTTATTTAAAAACTGCACAAAAATAGTTAGATTTTTTAAAATAAAAAATAAAAAGTGGAAAATAAAAAAGTTTTAAACGGAAAACAAAATTTGAATATTCTACGGACATATAATCTCTACAGGATTAGTTTAGGTAACACATACGATATTTATGCGATTTTCAGATAGTTATAAATTTGCGTTAGAGAATGTGTCAAAGTCAGGAAATCACTGAAAAATAAGAATTTTCTACTTGTCCCATTACAACCACCACTTCGTTTACATCCTTCATTTGTTTAAAAGGAATCATATTTCCTTCGATCGTATTTCCATTCAAAGTGACGGATTTTACACCTTTTTCTATTTTGTCTGGATTTTCTACCCGGATGTTCACTATTTTTCCTCGAAAACGACGGCTTGCCGTAAAAGATTCCCATCGGGGAATACAGGGGTCAATCGTCAAACCTGCATAGTCGGGACGAATACCGAGTATGTACTGTGCAGCAGTGTAATAGGCCCACGAAGCCGTTCCGCTTAACCACGGACAACGACTCTGCCCTGCCCTGCTGTTGTAATTCGAACAAGTGGTTTGGGCATAGACATAAGGTTCTATCTGACGGATTTCAGCGCGGTTGTTGTAAGCAGCCGGCAGATAATTCCGGTAATTTTTATACGCCCGTATTCCGTGACCGAGTATACAATCGGCCATAACTCCCCACCCTTGCGTATGTTGAAATACGGCTGCATTTTCTTTCATCCCTTTGATGAATAAAGGCGCTTTTATGACCGATGTTTCCGTATGTTCGTAAGGAGGATAACAGAGCGTCAATCCGTAATCCGTAGCCAAGTATTTTTCAACGGAATTCATAATAAGCTCCGCCTTTTCGCCGGTAGCCTGTCCGCTGATAATTGCCCATGATTGCGGATTCAACCAGATTTTTCCTTCTTCTACTTCTTTTGTGCCGAAAATATAACCGTCTTCTTTGACGGCGCGAACATACCATTCTCCATCCCAAGCGGCTTTTTCAATGTTTTCCGTCAGTTGCTTCAATGTTTTTTCGGCCCAAACGATTTCATCAAATTTTTCAAGACGAGTACATATATCTATATAAACCGTTAAGGCATAACGTAATTGCATTGCTACAAAAACAGTTTCGCCATTTTCTCCTAATACCAGACAGTCGTTCCAATCGGCTTTCAAACCACATGGAAGATTATGTTTTCCACACCGGTCGAGATTGAACTGAATGGCTTTGCGGAGATGTTCCAAAACCGTTCCTTCTCCTTTGTCGGAATAAGGCAATTGTTTATAATAATAATTCAGATCGCCGGTTTCTTTCACGTATGCGGGAATCGTGTTGAAAAGCCACATGCAGTCGTCGGAACGAAATTCGTTTTCGGGCGTCGGCATTTCATTTCCGGGATGATGGTCAAACGGTTTTACCACAGGCATTGCTCCTCCATTGGAATTTTGTCCCGTGATCATCAATTCCAGCCGGTCTATTATTTCATTCGGAATATTGTGAATTACCCCCAACATGTCTTGAATTGTATCGCGATACCCCATGCCGTCGCGTTCGCCGCTGTAAATCAGCGAAGCAGCCCGCGACCAAGAATAAGTTATCAGGTTGTTGAACGGATTCCACATATTTATCATACTGTTGAAAGCAGGGTCGGGAGTTTCCGCTGTTAATCCTTCGATTCGTCGATGCCAGTAATCCACTAACTTTTGGTATTCTGCCTGTACTTTTCCGGGTGTTGAAACTGCATCCGCCGCTATTTTTCCTTCTACATCCGCCTTTCCTGTTCCCAACACAACGATAAATTCTTTCGTTTCACCCGGACTCACATCGACATCCACCTGTAAACATCCGCAACCGTTATCTCCTTCTGTAATTGTATTTTGACACACTCCATTTACAACCGAAACCGGATTGGCATAGGTATGATAATTGCCGATGAACCGGTCGCGGTCTGAGTCAAAACCGGTTACCGGTTGGCCGACCACTCCAATAAACGAATGACGGCATTGGTCTTTGTTTTGAAAATGTTCCGGATCTTCCGGCAGGTAAGGATTGTTTGCATGGTCGATAAAACCCTCTTTATAAGCGGTCTGAATAATGTATTGTGTGTATTGCAAATTATTTTGGTCGTCATTCATGTTCCAGTTGGAAGCAAATTCCACGTAAGTAAAAGCCCGAAGCGAACGCTTCCGGGAATCGTTATTTGTAATCCGGACGCGCCACACTTCAAATTCCCTGCCTTTGGGGACGAAATACAGCGTTTCTGTTTTTATTTTATCATATTCGGATGTGATCGCCGTATAAGCCGAACCGTGTCGACATTCGCTTTTGTAAACATCCAACGGCTTTCCTACCGGCTGCCACGAAGCCGACCAGAAATCTTTCGTTTCCCGGTCGTGGAGATAAACATAACGGCCCGGTTGATCCAGAGGCACTTTATTGAAACTCAGGCGCAAGTACCGTCCTTGCACGCTGGAACGAAAAAAACCGTATCCTCCGGCATTTTGAGTGATGATAGCGCCATAGCGGGTATCACCCAGATAATTACTCCACGATTTGGGCGTGTCGGGGCGTGTAATGACATATTCTTTGCGA
>JAITAH010000410.1 GCA_031284225.1 Dysgonamonadaceae bacterium
AAACGCCCAAGCATAAAACTGTACTTGACCCGATTGCCATCCTTTGATAGCCGCCGAAACTTTTTGCGTCGTCCACGCCAAACCGTTCATGCTATTGTCCACCACGTGGCGGTCGAACCATTTTATCGGCTCGCAGATGTACCGGAAAATGACGGTTTGCGTTATCCACATCCAGATTTCATCCAGATAGAACTTGTGCAGGGTGGCCGTATAGAAAACGCCCAGCGAACGGGCAATTTTCGCCGGCGCCCGGCTGCCTTTGAAATACAGAATAAAGGCGATACCGATTCCCACAACGGCTACGGCAATGCTCAACGTAGCTACCAGAGGGTCGATGTGCGTATGAAAAGCCAAATTGTCGCTGCTGATAAAATCGGCAAAAGGAATAAACCCGGAAAAGACGGACAACAGCGCCAAAAAGAGCAAGGGAAAAGCCATAGTCATCGGCGATTCGTGCGGTTGATGATGTTCGCCGTATTCGCGTTTCCCATTCCAGAAAATGCAGAAATAGAGGCGGAACATATAAAAAGCAGTCAACCCGGCCACTACCCACAAGGTCCAGAAAATAACCGGTTGATGATGGAAGGCGGCCGCCAGAATCTCGTCTTTACTGAAAAATCCCGAGAACGGCCAGATACCGGCAATCGCCAGACAGGCAATCAGGAACGTCCAACTCGTAATCTTCATGTATTTGTGCAGTCCGCCCATGCTGTTCATTTCGTTGCTGTGAACGGCATGAATGACCGAACCGGCTCCGAGGAACAGCAAGGCTTTGAAGAAGGCATGTGTAAACAAATGAAACATGGACGCCATGTAACCCAATCCGTCGTGATCGCCATAGCCCGAAACGCCCAAAGCCACCATCATATACGCAATCTGCGAAATGGTCGAAAACGCCAGTACCCGCTTAATATCGGTTTGAGTAATTGCAATGACCGCTGCAAAAAGCGCGGTAAACGCACCGACAAAGGCAATCATTTCCAATACCTCCGGCGCGGCAAAGAAATAGACGGGAAACAGTCGCGCAACTAAAAACACGCCGGCCACAACCATCGTTGCCGCATGAATCAAGGCCGAAACAGGCGTCGGGCCTTCCATCGCGTCGGGCAACCAGATATGCAGCGGAAACATCGCCGATTTGCCGGCGCCGCCCATAAAAATCAAGGCCAGCGCCCAAGTGGCAACGGACAATCCCAAGAAAGTTCCGCCGGCAAACGAGGTGGTTACGATACTTGCATGATCGGCCGTCAACACTCCGAAATCAAATGTTTTTGTGTAATACGAAAGGAGCAATATCCCAATCAAAAAGCCTAAATCGGCAAAGCGGGTAACGATAAACGCCTTTTTGGAGGCCGCCACCGCCGACGGCTTGGTATAATAAAATCCGATGAGCGAATAGGAACTGACGCCTACCAGTTCCCAAAAAATATACATCTGGAAAATATTTGTCGCTACCACCAATCCCAGCATCGAAAAGCTGAACAGCGAAAGCAGGGCGTAATAGCGCTGAAAACCGGTTTCGCCTTTCATATATCCCAGACTGTAAATATGTACCATCAGCGATACGGTAGTGATCACCACCAGCATCATGACGGAAATCGGATCTAACAAAACGCCCAGATCGATATGCAAATGTTCGGTAAACCGCAACCATTCTATGTTGAAGGGAATGATTTTTGTCCATTCTTCGCCGGTTTTTCCGATTTGGAAGAAATATTGATAAGCCACGGCATAAGCTAAAACAGTGCAGAAAGTCATGCCCAGGGTTCCGATAATTCCCGCAACAGAGGGTTTCATCTTCATTCCCAGCAATCCCAATACAAGGAAAAGAATAAAAGGCGTAACTATGATTAATAAACTGTATTCCATCTTTTATCAGTTTTTCATTTGATTCAAATTCCGAATATCAATATTTCCGATAGCGCGGTAAGCGTTAATAATAATGGCCAATGCTACGGCTGTTTCCGCCGCCGTAATTGCAATGCCGAACAGTGTAAAGAACATGCCTTCAAAGTGTTCCGGAAACAAATACCGGTTGAATACGGCAAAGTTGATTTCTACGGCATTCAAAACCAGTTCCAGCGAAATCAGTATGGCAATCATGTTTTTCCGGGTGATAAAGCCGTAAATTCCGATGAAAAACATCAGCGTGCTGATTATTAAGTAATATTCAATGTGTATCATATATTCTATTCCTTTACTTTTTATTCCGTTTACTATGTTGTGTTACGTCATTGCGAGGTTGAAAACCGAAGCAATCCAGATTTTAACTAATTCTATTCTTTTATTTCCTCCCAGAGATCTTTCCATTCCGGATTTAGATCTTCTATAAGTTTTATTTTTGCTTTTCGACTTCCTCCTTTAAGCCGTTTTTCTTCTGCAATAGCATCCTCTATTTTATGAAAACCATTGTAGTAAACCAAAATATGGCATCTGTGTTTTGCAGTAAAACTCTCGGCAAACCTGTTTGTCCGATGTTCCCATACTCGTTTTCGCAGATCACTTGTAACACCTGTGTATAAAGTGCCGTTGCGTTTACTTGCCATTATATATACAGTACCTCCTCGTTCCACTATTTATTTTCTGGTTTGCTTCGCTTCGCTCGCAATGACGCAAAGCGGCGCCTACCTTTTTCTTGCAATTAATATTCCCCCGATGATACAGGCCAGCAATAACAAACTCACTGCCTCGAAAGGCAAGAGGTACTGGTATTTTTCCGTTCCCATCAAGGCTTCGCCGATCACTTTCATATCGATCTCCTGATCGCCTTCTACCGCGGGGCTTCCGCCATACACAAATTGATGTTTCAGAATGGCAAACGCCGTAACGGCAATCCCGCCCAATGCGGCCAAGGCGCCCATAACATATTTTCGCGCACGATGCTTTTGCATCACATCGCCTTTATTGCTCGTCAGGAAAATCGCAAAGATGAACAATACCACTACCCCACCCGCATAGACCGAAATCTGAACCGCAGCCAGAAAATGATAATTCAAAAACAAATAAAATCCTGCCGTACATATCAATACCAACAACAGGTAGGTCGCCGCCCGCAACAAGCTTTTGGACGACACGGCCAATACCGACAAAATCAAACTGGCAACACCCAGACAGGCAAATATAATTAAGTTAATTACCGGATCCATATTATTTAATTTTAGGGGCTAAACTCGAACCTTCCTTATTTAACGGCTCCAATAACTTTGTCCGCGTAAAAACGGCGTGTTCAAAATGATTCGACCATTCAATCGCATTCTGCGGACAGGAAGTCGTGCACAGCGCGCAGAAAATACAACTGCCGACGTCGTACAAATACCGGTCTAAGACTTTCTTTTCCTTGCCCGTAGCTTCATCCACTTCCTTTTTACTAATTACCTGAATAGTGCCGTTCGGACAATTCATTTCGCAAATGTTGCAAGCGGTACATTTGTGTTGATTGGCTTCGTTATGAGGCATGACCAACTGTCCGCGCATCCGTTCGTGGGGAAAAACGCTGCCCCTGTTTTCAGGATATTGTTCCGTTACTTTCTTCCGAATCAGGTTGAGCAGGGTAACGTACATACCCTGCATCAACCGCCAGATTCCCATAATAATGTTCTTTATATAATCCATATTACCCAAATGGCCATTAAAATAATATTAAGTAAACTCAGCGGCATCAGAATTTTCCATTCTAATTTCAAGAGCTGGTCGATGCGCAAGCGAGGCATTGTCCAACGTACCCACAAAGCTAAAAAGATACAAACGAATGTTTTGGCGAAAAACCACAGTACCGGTGGCAGATAATCCATCACTTCGTTGAAACTTTCCCAACCGGGGATGTGCAAGGGCATCCAGCCGCCTAAGAAAAGAGTGGCTGCTATCGCCGCAATGATAAACATATTTAAGTATTCCGCCAAATAGAAAAACCCGAACTGGATGCCGGAATATTCCGTATGATACCCGGCCGTCAATTCCGATTCGGCTTCCGGTAAGTCGAACGGGCCGCGATTGGTTTCGGCATGACCGGCAATCAGATAGATAATAAACGCAATCATTGCCGGTATTCCGCCCCGGAATATGTTCCACGCAACCGTTTGCTGTTCGACAATGGTCGATAATTGCAAACTGCCCGAAAGCATGACGATCGTCATCAACGCCAAACCGCAGGACAGTTCGTAAGAAATCAATTGCGCTCCCGACCGCATGGCGCCGATCATCGTATATTTATTGTTCGACGACCAGCCGGCCAACAAGATGCCCACCACGCCCAGCGACGAAACCGCCAGCAGATAAAACACGCCAATATTAAAATCGACGGCGTGCAATCCTTTATCAAACGGCAGGGCGCCAAAGGTACAGATCGAAGCGATAATCACTAAATACGCCGCCAGACGGAACAGCCGCCGATCGACCCGGTTAATCCGGATTAATTCTTTCAACAGGATTTTGATCATATCCGCCACCGACTGCAACACGCCGAAGGGGCCTACCCGCGTCGGGCCTAACCGGCATTGAAAAAAGGCGCAGACTTTCCGTTCTACGTAAATCAGAATTAAAGCCAGCGCCGCATAAACCGCTAAAATCGCAAGGCCTATCAGTACAAACTCGATGAATAGCGCCCAGCCGCCCGGTAAATACGTTCGGAGAAGCTCATCTATCCAATTCGTTACTACATCCAAATGAAACATATAATTTGTTTATTCATTAACATTTCTACTTTCTCCGTCGTCATACGGAGTAAATCCGATGCGGCGGCGGGGCTTTTCAGCCAGCTTTTTGTACATCTGCAATTCCGCCAATGCCTCATTGATTAATTCCAATTGCATACGGGTATCCTCATTGATGTCGTTATAATCGGTAAAAACATTTTCGATATAATCCTGCAATGCTTTTAAATCGTATTGCAACTGCTTAACTTCATCTGTCGGCGGCACAAACAGCACTTGTCGGATATAGACAAAGGCCCGCATGATTTTTCGATTTATTTCTATGGCAACCGGCGAATTAAGCACACTGCTTAACATCGCTACTCCCAATTCGGTAAATGCAAATGGTCGATATTTAATATTGTAACCTCTTCCTTTGTTCAAGGTAACAATTTGTGACCTTGAAAATTCATTCATCTCTGAAACAGTAAGTTGAAACATGAAGTCATCACCTTCAAAACGTTCGATATTACGTTTCACCGCCTGATTTAGCACTTTTGTTTCTACTCCATACATCCCCGCCAAATCCCGATCAAGCATCACTTTCTGACCCCTGATTGGATATATCTTGCTTTGTATTTGAACGAGTTGCTGTTCCATATATTTTTTATCTATCTATACACGGTACAACATAATCCAACGAACCTCCCAGCATAATCAAATCCGCCACTTTGGCGCCGACGGAAATGTGTTTCAACGTATTGACCAGCGTCATGCAGGGCGAACGGAATTTGATGCGATAGGGATATTTATCGCCCTTGCTATGGATATACACGTCGAACTCGCCGCGGGCGCCTTCCACCCGTTGATGAAATTCGCCTTCCGGCAATTTAATTACTGCTTTGGTTTTAGCGGCATAAGCGCCGCCCGGAATCGTATCGATCAACTGTTCGATGATTTTCAACGATTCTTCGATTTCATCCAACCGGATGATATACCGATCGAATGTCAGACCGTCCGAACGAAGGATTTCCTGAAAATCGGCCTGCCGGTAAGCGGCATAAGGTTCGATTGTACGAACATCGTTACTCCAGCCCGAAGCGCGTCCCGTCGGACCGGTCGCACCCAAAGCAATGGCCTGTTCCTTACTCAGGTAACCCACGCCTTCCATCCGGCCGCGGGCAATCGGATTGCCGGTAAACAGCCAATGATGTTCTTTCAGCATCTTACGCATATAAGGAATAAATTCCTTGACTTTCCGCCGGAAGTTCGGATGAATATCGTTCATCACGCCGCCGATTACGCTGTAATTTGCCATCAACCGGCCGCCGCAAGTTTCCTCAAAAATATCCATGATCTTTTCGCGGTCGCGCATCCCGTAAACGAACGCGGTAATCGATCCCATATCCATCGCCATACAGCCCCAGCCCAACAAGTGGGACGCGATGCGGGTCAACTCGTCGATAATGGTTCGTATAAAGTGGGCGCGTTCGGGAACTTCCAGTTCCAGCGCTTTTTCTACCGCCAAGCACATGCCGTGCCGGTGAATCGTTCCCGAAAGATAATCCATCCGGTCGATCAGATGCAGGATTTGCGGATAGGTATAAGCCTCGCTCATTTTTTCAATGCCGCGATGGATATAGCCGAAATTCGGATCCACTTTCCGAATCATCTCGCCGTCCAGCGACACGCGAAGATGAAGTACGCCGTGCGTAGCCGGGTGTTGCGGCCCAAAATTCACTACATACTCTTCCTTTTCAAACAGTTGACGATGTTTTTCCAAACGTTCGCCCTCCAGATTGATTTCCGTAACCGGCAACGCTTCCATCGCTTCCAAATCTTCGTTGTCGAGCGGGATGGGATTGCGTTCGGGGCTGGCGTCGTAATCTTTCCGCAAGGGATAGCCGTTCCAGTCCTGACGCAAAAATAGGCGGCGCATATCGGGATTGTTCACAAACGTGATGCCGAAAAAATCGTGCACTTCCCGTTCGTACAAATCGGCAGACAGCCAAAGGTCGGAAATCGATTCGATTTCCGGATGTTCTCTGTCGTCCGTCCGGGTTTTCAACGCAATCAGATACGAGGGGAAACGGGTGGCCGATATGTAATAGATTACGCCCAAGGCGTCGCCGTAATCCATTCCCACGATGTCCATCAGAAAATCGAAGGCTATTTTGGAATTACGGTATAACAGGGCAGCCGCTTCGCGGAGCTTCTCTTTCGGTACGGAAACCGTGTAGGTCTTTTCTTTTTGTTCGACGACAGCAAAAGGGAGTTGAGCCAGCAGTTCGGTAATTACTTTCATGCCCGGTCTCCTTCCTTGTTAGCGTCGTCGTGAGCGGAAAGCGATTCGGGATGCGGTTGTTTCGGCAATTTAAAAAACTCCTGCATCTTTATTTTTCTGGCCAACTGCATCATGCCGTAAATCATGGCGTCGGGACGGGGCGGACAGCCGGGGATATACACATCGACCGGGATAATTTGATCGACGCCCATCACCGTATGGTACGATTTTTTGAACGGACCGCCGCTGATGGCACAACTGCCAAACGCCATCACGTATTTCGGCTCGGCCATCTGATCATAGAGCCGTTTGAGTACCGGCGCCATTTTGTGGACAATCGTGCCGCAACAAAAAACCACATCGGCCTGACGCGGACTGTTCCGCGTAACTTCCCAGCCGAAACGGGCGAAATCGTAACGGGCGGCGCCCAGACACATAAATTCGATGCCGCAGCAACTGGTGGCAAACGTCAAGGGCCAAACCGAATTGGAGCGCCCCCAATTAATCAGATCGTCCAACTTGGCGATAGCGATGTTGACGCCATGGGCCCGCAGTTCTTTCACATATTCTTCGAGGTATTCGTTATCTTTGAAATCCTCGAATTTCATGTTTTTGATTTTTATCTCTTTTACTTCCATTTCAAAGCTCCTTTCTTCCATGCGTAGGCCAGTCCGAGCGTTAAGATGACGAAAAAGAAAGCCATACTGATCAATCCCTGTACGCCACAGTCGCGCAGGATGCTCGCCCAAGGGAACAGCAGCACCGTTTCCACATCGAACACTAAATACAAAATAGCAAAGAGGTAATAGCCTACCTTGAATTGTGTCCACGACGTTCCGCGCGTGGGAATACCACATTCGTAAGGTTCTCCTTTCAGTGAATTGTCGGATTTCGGCGCCAACAGCCAAGCCATGAGCAAGGCCGCTACTACCATAAAAATAGCCGTCAGCAATACGACTAAAAACAATGCAGAATTACTCATAAGAGCATTTTATTATAAAAAAGTTTATACTTTTCCGATTTCGAGCGCAAAAGTATAAACTATTTGTCAGGGATGCAAAAATTTGGGGGATTAATTTACGATTTTTCACATAAGTCTTAGCCCAAATATAGATATGGAAAACCCAGATCGCTCTATTCAAACCGAATCGTTTTCGCCGGGGATATTTTGGCCACTAAATATGAAGGTCCAATCAACATCAATAACGTAACAAGGAATGTCCCCAGATTGATCAGCAATAACGACCAGATATTCAATTCGACAGGTACTTCGGGAACATAATAAACTTCGGGATTGAGTTTCAGGATGCCTGTCTGTTTTTGGACAATGCAAATGGTTAACGCAATCAGATTTCCCCACAAAAGCCCTTTCCCTATCAGGAAAGCTGATACGTAGAGGAAGATTTTCCGGATACCGGTGTTGTTTTCGCCCATTGCTTTCAGAATGCCGATCATATTGGCGCGTTCCAGAATGATAATCAGCAAACCGGAAATCATGGAAAAGCCGGCTACGAGCGCCATCAGTAGCAGAATAACGACCACATTCGTGTCCAACACATCTAACCAAGCGAAAATCATCGGATTCAGTTGCCGGATGGAGCGCGGATAGTAATGATTTCCCAATCGGTCGGTTTGGGTGGATAAATCAAAATACGCCGTTTCAAAAGTAGCATCCAATTGGTTGTAATCGTTGACTAACAGTTCCAGGCCGCTGGCCATATCATCGTCCCAGTCGCTTAAACGGCGGATTTGCCGGATGTCGCCCAAAATAAATAACTTGTCGTAATCGGCAAAATGGGTCTGATAAATGCCGGCAATGACGTATTTCCGGGCGCGCGGCGGATCTTGGATGAAATAACAAACAAACGAATCGCCGGTTTTCAGGTTCAGTTTATCCGCGATGATAGAAGATATCAGGACGTTGTTGCTCGTAGAATCCGGTCTGAGATTCAAAACTTTTCCGTCTTTCAGGTTCCTTTGAAAGAAATCCCAATCAAAATGTTCATCGACGCCTTTTAAGACCACTCCCTGAAAATCGTTATCCGTTTTGATAATGGCCGGTTTGGTAGCAAATGCCTGTATGTGCCGAATGTTTGGAATTGCCCGTAACTCATCAAGTAAAGTATCGCTGATAGCAATAGGATGTGTTTCGTACGAAATGTTGCTGTCGAAATGTGTAATCTGAATGTGCGAACCGAATCCGATAACCTTGTTTCGGACTTCCTTTTTGAAACCGATCACTATGGTTACCGACAAAATCATCACCGCCAATCCCAGTGCCATGCTGGCAATAGCAATACGGATAGCTGGCGGGGAAACTTG
>JAITAH010000239.1 GCA_031284225.1 Dysgonamonadaceae bacterium
AGGTGTAAGAAAATATGACCCTGTGATTATTTAACAACCTGAGTTCGGGATATTTCTTGTCCCGAACTCAGGTTACCAAGCAGTGGCAATACCTTGACAAAACAATGCTGATAACTCCAAACCATAAGTCTATCGCTAAACTTTTTGATGAAAATTTCCGGGAAAATTTTTAGGGTGTCCCTGTGGCAAAATCAGGAATATAAGTCTGCCCGATTAATATTCAAATCGGCTAACGTAATCTTGTATTCCGCTCTTGAATGGGTGTTTAAATTCTTTTTTTCTGACATTTAACAAAACCTCTGCTCGGCGAAGGCAAAGCCGGAGCGCCGGTAAAGTGCGTCTTTATCCTCCCTGATCCATGAAATACAATATTTACCGTTTTTATTTTCCAAACCATTCATCACCTTAAAATAACCTTTAATGCCGAGTTCTTTACAGGTTTGTTCGAAATGACACAGAGCGATACCCATATCCGTTGCTGAAAATCCGCCTAAAGAGGCCGTCCTGTAAAAGTGCAATGCTCCTTCGTCCAACACAATCCGCCACGGCTGATAATTATTTGCCGATGGAGCAATACGAACCATTTCCAAAGGTTGTGCATAAATACCGGCTTTTTTTTCGGTAAGCGGAACGGTAAAATCCTTGTCAAAAAAAAGCGTGCCGAAAGGTTTGCGGGAAATATGATGTTTTTCCGCTCCCTGCAAAAGTTCAAACAACCGCTTTTTGGCGCTTTCGTAACCGACAGGCGACACAATTCTCAACCGCTCATCCGGATTCAACTGTAGCTGTCGTTTGAAATCTTTCCGGTTGAAAGATCCTCCAAGCCAGCAAGTTCCCAATCCGAGTCCGGTGCAGAAAAGAATGACTTGCTCAAACAGGTATGCCCCTCCTTCTTCGGCTAAAGGAGCTTCTTTGTAAATAAGCGCAAGATAATCGGACGCTCCTCTGACGAAACCATACGTACCGAGCTTGATCCGTTCTTCACCCATACAGGTATTCACAAGCTGTATTCGCACCTCTACTCCAAACGGAGCTTGCGTTTGCCGGATGAAATCTTCAATTTTATCCTTCAACTCTTTACTAAGCGGTTGATTTTCGTAAGTGCGAACCGATTTACGCCGTTTGATTGATTCGATAATTGACATAATTTATCATGGTTTTTAAGACAAAAGACAGAAGAAGACAGACATAGACATAAAACTTTTTATCTTTCTTATCTGTGTCTATCTTCTTTTGTCTTTTATCTGATATCTTACTTAGTTGAAATTTCGCTCAACAACACTTGAACTGCTTTTTCTAATTGCTGGTCTTCTCCTGCAATCAATTTTTCAGGAGAATTAGCGATTTTATAATCCGGTTCGAGTTGTTGGTTTTCCAGATAACTGCCGTCGGGCAATTGATAACCGACAATAGGAATACCAAACAGAAGAGAAGCATCTTGCAATGTTTCCCATGAAACGCTGGTCATTGTTCCCGGAACAGGCATTCCGACCAATTTTCCGATGCCCACATGTTTATACACCCAAGGCGATCCGTGTGCATTGGAATAGTTAGCCTCTCCCACTATCATAATTGAAGGCTTATTCCATCTGCGGCTGGGCATATCGCAAGTCTCCACACCGCGCATTACTTGAGTAAAATATTTCTGTCCGCTGAACAGCACTTCCAAATCTTCGTGCAAACGGCCTCCGCCATTAAACCTCGTATCAATCACAATCGCTTCTTTATTGTTAAACTTGCCTAACAGATCCGAATAGATAGACCGGAAACTTGCATCGCCCATACTTTGAATATGCACATAGCCCAATCGTCCGTTGGATAAACGTTCTACATCCGCTTCGCGCTGCTTTACCCAACGTTGATAAAGCAATCCGTTCTTCGTAGAAATAGAAACAGGTTTGATTACTTCGTCCCAATGTTCTCCTGTTTTTGGATTATAGAAAGAAAACAGCGTTTTTTGCCCGGAAATTTTATTTAACAAAGGATAATAATCTTCTCCGGCAAGAATTTTTTTCCCATTGATTGCTTCTAAAATACAACCCATTGTTACTTTGCTTTCCGCATTATCAAAAGGTCCTTTTTCAATTATTTCATCAATCAATAATCCGTCTCCGGCATAATTGAACGCAAAAAGAAGTCCGGGATCGGCTGTAGCGTCTGCATCCGGCATTTGAGGAGAATAACGGGCGCCGTTGTGGGAAGAATTTAATTCGCCTAACATCTCACTCAACAGTTCGGCAAAATCGAAATTATTATTAATAAACGGCAAAAATCGGGAATAAGTCTTTTTCATTAATTCCCAATCTGTTTTATGTAAATCCTTTACATAGAAACGTTTCTTTTCTTGCGTCCATACATGATTGAACATGTACTCCCGTTCGTCCGTCCGATCCATTTCCATTTGTGCCTGAATAGCAACCGATTCTTTTTTATTCCCGGATAAAGTAATTTTTTGCGCCGAACTGCCTAAAGAGAATAACGTTTTGCCCTCTTTATCCATGAAAAGACGCCCTTTTCCTATTTCTTTGATTTCCAATTTTGTTTCACGGCTTCGGGTGTTAATAGACCATAAATCGTAATCTTTTTCGAAGGAAGCCAAATAATATAACGTTTCCCCATCATTGGTTAACAGGGCATCCGCTAAATTGGAGGAATTGGGAGTTACCCGCACAATTCGATCTTCCATGTTTTTCAATTCGATGATTATGTCTTTGGCCGTTTCTTTTTTAACAGAGTCTTTTGAAGCGTCTGTTTTCTTTGCTTTTTCTTCTTCTTCCAAAAGCTTGAAATCATCTTTACTCAAACGGTACTTATCGTATGCTTTTTGATTCATAAATATCAGCATGGCATCGTCCAGCGAACCCCATGAGGCATGATTTCTCATTCCATACCGTTCTGATAAAAAGAGAATAGCATCGCCTTTCAGCACCCATTTCGGGTTCAAATCCGTATATCCGCTATTGGTCAAATTGGTGATTACTCCTCCCTGAGCGCTCACTAAACCGATATCCGAATAAGGCTCGTGTTTATTGGGAGTATAAACAATCGTAAACCATTTGCTATCAGGCGACCACTCGTATTCAATTTCTCCCGAAGTATCCGGATTGGCCGAACCGCCGGTAATCTGCCGTATCTTTTTACTTTCAATATTATAAACCATTAATTGATGCCGGTTTTGAATAAAAGCAATTTCTTTTCCATCGGGAGAATATTTAGGATACATTTGTTCGTTTTCCGAAGATCGTAGCAACGGCTTTTCTTCAATGACTGTGGCATTAAAGAAATAAATTTCATCCTCTCGTGTGGTTTTTGCTACATAAAGATTCCAGACGCCGTCTCTTTCGGATGCATAAATCAACGATTTTCCATCGGGAGAAAACGAAGGCATATCTTCTTTGGCAGCCGTATGAGTAATTCGTTTGGTATATTTATAATCTACCGACGAAACAAACAGTTCGCCCCGCATCTCCACCGCCACCTGTTTCCCGTCGGTGGAAACAGCTTTGACCGACATTTTTTTATTTGTAATCAACTCTATATCATTTTCTTTATTATCTTCCTGAATGAACAGTTGTACTTTTTGCGGCTTATCGTTACCCTGTAAAGTATAAATTTCGCCATCGTAGCTAAAACAAAGTTTTCCATTTCGGGCAATACTCAAAAACCGGACCGGATGGGTTTTGAAAAAAGTGATTTGCTTCGTTTGCAATGGATTTTGTACCGGAAACGACCAGACATTGTTAGAACCGGAGCGTTCGCTCAAAAAATAAACCGTTGAATTATCCGGGCTAAAAACAGGATTTGTATCTTCTCCCATTTCCGTAACTAACGGTGTAAATGTCTTATCAATTAAATTATATTTCCAAATATCCCGCGTAACCGCCGACGTATGATGTTTTCGCCATTTATCTTCCTGACCTTTCCGGTCTTGATATACAAAGGATTTCCCGTCGGAAGCAAAAGACACATTCTCTGCAGGAACGGCTATAATTTGTTCGGGGCGGCCTCCTGAAACAGAGATTTTGTATAACTCGCTCATCACACCCGAAGGAAACGCCGCACTTTGAGCCGGAGCTTGGATTTTAGCTCCATAAACAATCTGTTTCCCATCCGGAGTAAAGGCATAAGGCGCTTCATTTCCTGAAAAAGTAGTTAAACGATGAGGTATTCCACCTTTTGCCGGTGTAATAAAGATATCGAAATTACCATAACGGTTACTTGCAAATGCAATCGTTTTACTGTCCGGCGACCAAACCGGCATATAATCATAATCTACATGCGTTACAACAGGCCGGGCTTCTCCCCCATCGACCGATACCGTATAGATATCGCCTTTGCAGGAAAAAGCAATTTGTTGACCATCGGGAGAAATAGACGGATACCGCATCCAAAGCGGATTGTTTGCCTGTAAAACACTCAAAGAGAAAAAGATAAAAACAGCGAAAAGTTTTAGAAATTTCATGATATTGTTATTTTTAGATATAAACACATTTTATATAATTTACTCATGTTACGCGAAAGCACGAAGGCACGAAAGCACGAAGGGGCGAACGGGCGAAGGGTGGAGGCGCTTCGCCCTTTCGCCCCTTCGTGCCTTCGCCCTTTCGTGCTTTCGTGCTTTCGTGCCTTTCATCTTCTTTAGCCAATGATTTTTGCTTTTGCAAAACCTTCCTTTTGAAGTATTTCAAGAATTTTATTCCTGAAATCACCTTGTATAATAATTTCATTTTCTTTAGCAGAACCGCCCACGCCGCATTTGGTTTTCAGTAATTTTCCCAAAGCTTGCAAATCCTCTTCTTTTCCTGTAAATCCGGTGATTAGCGTGACTTTCTTACCGCTACGATTTTTTTTATCTAACTGTATTTTAAGGAACTGTTTATCCTTGAGAAGCGTATCCGGCTCTTCTGCAGATTCTGTTTCGTACTGGAAACCGGGATTAGTCGAATACACCACATTTAAACGTTCTTTCCAATCGTTGTTTTTCATCAAGCTTTTTTCTTTTCATTATTTCATCCGATTCCACTCCCGCTTTTTGTCCTGCTTTTTTCTTGTTTATCAGAATTTTATCACTTTCGGTTCTCCGGAGAATGATGCGATTGTTGCTGTGACATCTTTGAGATACAATACCTGTGTATTGTTATCATCTGCAGAATACATACCTTGCAATTCCGGATATGCGTCCAGCATGCTTTGCTTTGCTTCACGTCTATCGTCTTCAACCACAACTGCCTGTACGCGTATCCATTGCTGTTGTCCATCGAAAGCACATATTTCGATTTTCGGGTTTATTCCCATTTGTTTCGATACTTTTTTGACCTTACCGGTTTGAATATAGAGTTTTCCCTCAAAAATATTGATTGTCCCGAACGGGCG
>JAITAH010000012.1 GCA_031284225.1 Dysgonamonadaceae bacterium
ACTTATGCTAATAACGGAAAAGTGGCTTGGGAGTTATTTTCTTCAATCAAACCCGATTTGGTATTATTGGATATTAATATGCCCGAAATGGACGGTTTTGAACTCGCACAAAAGATTCGAGAATGTGATAAAAAGGTGATTATATTCTTTCTAACAGACAGAACCGAAAAATCAGACCGTTTGAAAGGTTTTAATCTGAAAGGGAACGATTATATACCCAAACCGTTTTATCCTGAAGAATTGATTGCCAAAATCAAGGAACGTTTTGTTGGTTTAACAAACAGCGAAGATGAAATTTATACATTGGGAAAAACAACTTTCAATTATTCGCTTTGCCGTATCGAATTTAACGGCATTGCTCAAAGCATGTCCGTAAGGCAAACCGATATACTGAAAATATTGGCAGAACATCTCAATTCTATTGTCGAAAGGGGCTATATACTGGACAACGTTTGGGGTGATAGCAGCTATTCCAATTCTTTATCGCTTAATGTTCAGATTACTTATTTGCGCAAATTGTTGGAAGCCGATAATTCAATATCCATCGTTTCACTGAAAAAGAAAGGATATATACTGAAAGTCTAAAAAAATGGCAACTATTTACAGGTACAGTGCCATCGGGTTGGGGACTGTTCTTTTTTAAATAAAACAAAATTTTAAAGGCGTTACGCATACACAAAGTTTTTAAACCTTTGTCTATCAGTGGTATTTATTGCCTGAAAGAAAAGCCAAACAAAAGACTTTTCAATCCATTATCAATCGGTTGTCCTCGCTTGGCTTTAACTTGCTTTTTTATTAGACTTTTATTTTACAACTATTTTATACGTATAAAATTTGCTGTTATTCTCAATGTTAACGATGTAAACCCCGGAAGGCAGCGGAAATTCCGCCGGATATGCGGAACAGTGTTCGGTTCGGACGATTCGTCCGGTAATATCGGAAATCTGGAGGGTTGAATCTTCGGGCGCTGCGATATGGATTTTTCCGGGCGCCGGGGAAAATATCTTGATATCAGGATTTTCAATGATAACAATCCCGTCCGTACCGGATGTGGAACCGGACAACGCGATAACGGCATTCCCTGCATTGGTATGAATGTTGAAATCGAGGGTTGATGTGCCGACAGTGGCGGGGGAATAGCTAAAAGTAAATTCTTGTGCTTGTCCTGCATTCAAAGAACCGGTGTGAAGCGTTGTTGACCAGGGGGCGGACAGGACGGTTATTTCCGTTACAACCAGCGTTCCCGATCCGGTATTCCGGATGCTGAATTTGCCGGACTGACTGATTCCGTCTTTCACAGCTTGCGTTTCCCATTGCTTCGGCTGAACGTTTAGTTCCGGCTGAGGATCGGCAGTAATATCTTCAAACACAATATCGTCAATATAATACGTTTTATTGGCGATATAGCCCATGTCGAAAGCCAGTTGTACGGTATTTCCGTTTGCCGTCAGATTAGGGTATGTAATTTGATGCCAGGCGTCTTCTACTGTAAAATCGTTCCAATATTGATTTCCCAACTGTCCGGAACCGGTGGTGGAAATCCGTCCCTTTCCGCCTCCATCTACAGCTTTTATCCAAAAGCTCACCGTATAAACATGACCGGAAATAACATCGACCGGGGGTGTAAATGCCTGTACGCTCCATGCACTGGTTCCCGTACCATTAGCCATTTTTAAGGCATATTCGCCCCAATGCTTATCTTCTTGTGTAATATTGATTTCTCTTCCCGGATTTTGTTTTGTCCAACCGGTAATATTCCCCGCTTCAAAATCGAAAATGAAACATTTCGGTATGGCGACACATCCTGTTTCCGTACTGCCTGTGCCTGTAGGCGTCGCCTGTAAATCATTGGTAATATGAATCCGATCGAGTTTGACTCCGTTTGTGCGGAAACCGATATTCAGTTTATGCGGGCCGGTAAGTAAAGGCGTACTGAGTATGGGAACCCATTGCCATTGGCCGTTGGTATTGACAGAGTAGGAAGTAAACGTGCCGCCGTCGATTTGTATCCAAAGTGCACTTTCGCTGGAAGTGTTCAAACGCAGATAAAGTTGAAATGTTCGGTTATTGTTAACTGTAAAAGGAAGAGTGAGTAAGCCTTGTGCGCTTGGCGCAACATCCGGACTGTTCAGGTTTTCTTTGACTGTTACGTATTTTCCGCCGGAAGCATCGGCGTCGTTTTGCGTCGTCAAATTGCTACCGGCAGTGATGCAATCGACGGATTCCGCTTCCGTCCAGGTTTGTTCCAACGCCACGTTGGGTTCCGTTACATTAGCCCAATCGCTGATCCAAAATTGATAATTTACATTTTGATATGGGGATGTTAAAATATTTGTATCGACACCGGTATTTCCGCGTAAAAACTTATCGACGAAACGTGTTACAGCGGTGATTTGGCTTTCGGCTGCCGAGCAATGATTATGTCCGCCGGTAAAATCAAATCCGAAACGATCTTCCACGCCCATGAATTTCCAGACTTCGCGGGCGGCCATACAGGCTACGTAACCCGATTCGTCCGCCATCCAAGTCCACCCATCATTTCCCAAAGCCAATAAGGCGCGGGGCGCTATCATAGCCAGTAATTCATGATGATCGTAGGGTAATTTTTCAACTTTTCCGTTGAAATTATCCCTTAAAGCGGGCATAAACCAGGAATAGTTTGTGCTGCTGATTTTTTCGACGCTTCCCAGCGTTTCCGAAACGCGCCACGATGCCGTACCGCCGCCGCCCGATTCCTGTGCAATGGTCAGCGCTATCCGTTCGTCAAAGGCGCCGGCGAACAATGCCATTTTACCTGCATAGGAACAACCGGTTACGCCTATGCGATTTAAATCGGCCTTTAATTCTTCCTTGACGATTTCGATACCGTCAATTAAACGGCTAACGCCCCACGACCACGCGCAGTAATCGCCTGCGGAAGAAAGGGCGGGATACATCGTATAAAAAGGCGAATTTAAATCTTTATTCCCGCTCATATTGTAAGTAGCCACCTGATCGTGCATAAACGGTATCTGGATGCAGTCTTGAAAGAGAGAGGAAGGAAGGCTTCCCGTAGCGCTGTTCATGCCGATAATAACGGGAAACGGACCTGTTCCGGCGGGCATATTCACGCTGGAAGTCAATGTAACGGTTTGTCCGTTTTCGGTAACGATTACCGTGAGTGTTCCGTTCGAATAGCTTGCTGAAAGTGTTGCGGGACGGGCAGGCTTAACGCCAATTTCATAATGTTCGATTTCTGCTTTAATTTCGGCACGCCGGCATTTCCATTCTTCGAAAGAACCGACAACTCCGTGTCCGTCCGACCAGGCAAACGGATTGGGTAATCGAACCGTTGAAGGTAAGTCATTCACTGAGGGTAGGGGAGGTTGTGTACAATTACTTCCTGTGTTTTCAACCGGATACACAAAGGGAATGTTGTCTGCCATTACGGCTACAGTCCATGCTATAGCCAACAATGTAAAAACCATTTTTCTCATAACATTTTAATTTAAAAATTAAACGCTTCAAATTTAAGATGAATGAGCGGAATGTATTTACTTGTTCGTTACTTCTGTTTGTATAGCGGTAACGCTTTTTAGATTTTTGAAACAATTTGTTTGTTGAATGTAACGCATACGGCGTCTTTACTGAATAATCTGCCGGATCGCTCCCGTATTCGGATAGAAATAAATCCGGACGGGTCCTTTCTTATCTTCCAAAAGGTCGGTAGCCAATAGCTCGGAAGCGCCGAATTGCGTAACATTGACCGTTGTAGCGCCCAGTTTTTGGTTGGCGGTATATATCTCGATTTCCGCTTTTCCCGGAATATTATAAACGATGCTTTGCGATTCTTTCGCTTTCTTTTTGGGGTCAGGAACGGGAATATCCACTGTTTTCAAGTCTTTTAAATTCCAGTAAACGGGTTTTCCGCTCAAATCGTCTGCATCCGCCACTCCGGCATATTGGGAAAAACGGAACAGGATTTCGTGAGTCGTTTCGGCTACCGGTTCCATGATTAGTTCTTTGGAGAAATACTTCGTTTCGCTGGTTCCAGTAAACAGTTCCGTCCAAAGTTTTTCCTGAGCGTCTAAGTTGCCGAGAATAATTTTCATGGCTTCGCCGTCTTTGGGAACATTATCCATTTCGCCGGTCAGCAAATCCTGGCGACTTTCTCGGATCCGATAAATATTTTTCGCGGCCACCTCTGCCATTTTACCGATCGATCCGGCGCGTAAATATTCTTCTGTATAAATAGATTTCGGATTCAGTTTCGGTAAATCCGACACCGGTTCCGCGTTCGTTTTCTCTACCGGAGGATCCGGCATTTCCGGTTGATATTCAGCGTTAATAGTACAAATGAGACCGTCTTCGGTGAGATATACGAAAGGCGCCGTTGTTTTCGTTTTGAACAGTACCAGATAAGACTGATCTTTGTTAGGAATCCCTTTTTCGACGACGGAAATTTTATCCAGCGTAAAATACGTTTGATCTTCCATCGTAACTTCCGAATCCTGAATACCTAAGTAACGGGAAGCGTATTTTGCATAAGGTCCTGCTTTCTTTTGTGTTTGACTATAATCGACCGTAAAGATCAAGACGGTTTTGGGAAGCGCATAATAGATTCCGTAGTCGTTCGATTTCACGGCGTTTATTTTTACAACTTTCGTTTGGGCGAATGTAGCGCCGCCCAACCAGCTCATCAGCAAACTCATGCATAATACGGTTCTTTTCATATTCTGTCTTCGTTAGAAAAATTAAAATCCATCGGGATGTGCCGGCGGAAAGCTTCGCGGAACGAAATAAGCGTTTCGGTGCGCGCCAGCCCCAAAGGTTGCAATTTCGAATGAATAATTTCGAGCAAATGCTGGTTGTTTTTGGCATATAGCTTGATAAACAAATCGTATTGCCCGGTAGTATAATGACATTCCACCACTTCCGGAATTTTGTTCAACGCATCGACTACCGTGCAAAACTGTTCGGGATCTTTCAGGAACAAGCCCATATAAGCCGATGTTTCATATCCTACTTTATTATGGTCAACAATGTATTCCGAGCCTTTCAGAATGCCCAAATGGGTCAATTTTTGTATGCGCTGGTGAATAGCGGCGCCGGAAACGCCGCAAACCCTCGCCACTTCGAGGAAAGGGATGCGGGCGTTACCGATAATCATCTTCAGGATTTTTTCATCTAATTCGTCCAATTGATGGTGTCCCATGGCGCATATTTTTTATTCGTTTACAAGGCTGTCTTCAATAACAAGCGAGTCATTCGCCGGTTCTTCTTCCGGTTCCGGTTGAATAAAACCGCTGTTGACGACGTCGTCAAACAAACCTGCCGGCATGAAAAAACGGGTATCTTTGCCTTTGGCGATGGCTTCGCGAATAAAAGTAGAAGATATTTCGATTTTCGGCGCGCTTTTTAAAAGGTGAACGTTCGGATGATGCAATTGAATGCGATCGGAACCTCGGCGCGGATAAATCAACACTTTGAAATTTTTCAAAATTAGTTGGTAATCTTTCCATCGGTGGAAAGTAGTCCAGTTGTCCGAACCGATAATCAAATCGAACGTATCGGCGGGATACATGACGCGCAGTTTCTGCAACGTATTGATTGTGTAAGACGGTTGCGGCATGTTCCATTCGATAGTAGAAATAACTATTTTGTCGTAATCGCCGATCGCTTGGGTCAACAGCGTCAGCCTGAATTGCTCATCCATTAAATCACTCCTTTTCTTTAATGGGTTTTGCGGGGTAATTAAAAACCAAATTTGATCATAGCCCTCATATTCGGCCAGATAATTTGCAATTGCCAAATGTCCATTGTGTACAGGATTGAACGATCCCGGTAAAATTCCAATTTTCATACGTCGTTTAATTTTTTTGTTATAAATTGATTGATAGTGTGTATTGCTTTTTCTTTTGCGGTGTCTAAATGATCGTTTACGATAACTACATCGTATTGAGGCGCCAGACTGAGTTCGTAGCCGGCTTTGGAAATCCGGTCTTTAATAACGGCGGGACTGTCGGTTCCCCGCTTTTCCAGTCGCCGCTGTAATTCTTCGATCGAGGGCGGCTGGATGAAAATCAGTAACGCTTTATCGCCGTATAATTTTTTGATATTCAGTCCGCCGGCCACGTCCACGTCAAACAGGATGTTTTTCCCCTGTTCGAGTTTGCGTTCCACTTCCGATTTCAGGGTGCCGTAAAACCGGTCGGGATACACTTCTTCATATTCGAGGAACAAGTTTTGATCGATTTTTTCGCGGAACTCTTCCGGACTGAGGAAATAGTATTCGACGCCGTCGCGTTCGTTCCCGCGGGCGGGGCGGCTGGTGGCGGATATGGAAAATTCCAACGGTAAGCCTTCTTGCAGGAGGTATCGAATAATCGTCGATTTTCCCGAACCTGATGGCGCCGACAATATGACTAATTTTCCGTTCACAGAATTATAATACGTTTAATATTTGTTCTTTGATCTGTTCCAGTTCGTCTTTCATTTGGACGACAATTTTCTGCATTTCCGCATGATTGGACTTCGAGCCAAGCGTATTGATTTCGCGACCCATTTCCTGCACGATGAAACCTAATTTACGTCCCTGGCTTTTTTCGTTATTCATCGTTTCCAAGAAGTATTTCAGATGATTGTCCAAGCGTGATTTTTCTTCGTTCACATCCAATCGTTCGATATAATAAATCATTTCCTGTTCGAATCGGTTTTCATCGTAGCCGGACAGTTCTAATTTCTTGATGGAGTCGTACAAACGGTTTTTGATTTTTTCCGTTCGTTCCCCGTCGTAATTATCAACCTCCTTTAATAAAGCGAGAATTGCTTCCACTTTTGTCCGGAAAACGGTTTCGAGCATCTTCCCTTCCTGAATACGGAAAGCGACAAAAGCTTTCAACGCTTCCTGAATAGTGTTTTTTACGATTTTCCATTCGGTTTCGTCTGGCTCCACGATTTCGGTTTTGACGGCGTCCGGAAGACGAAGCAGGATGGAAAACCAATCGTCCGGTAAATCTAATTGTAACTTTTGAGCCGCATCCCGAATTTGCCGGTAATACATTTCCACCGCCATCGGGTTGATTTTGGACGATACGTTCGTATCCACGTTATCTGAATAGATAGAAAAATCCACTTTGCCCCGTTCGACAGTTTGAGAAAGCAGGTTGCGAATTTCAATTTCCTTATCGCGATAAGCATTAGGTATTCGTGTGTTTATATCCAGCTGTTTACTGTTGAGCGATTTTATTTCCACACTTATTTTTTTGCCTGGGAGTTCTGTTGTTATTTTCCCAAAGCCCGTCATTGATTGAATCATGGATAATTTGTTTTTGCAAAAGTAGCTTTTTTCTGTAAATAAATCATACCTTTGCTGCCTAAATTTTACTTTTTACTGAAAAAAAATGCCTTGTTTGTTAGCGATAGAAACGGCGACGCCGGTTTGCTCATTGGTTTTGTCGGTCGATCACGAACCGATTTTCAGTCGAATAGAAAAGACGCCCGCTTCTCATGCCGCCGTATTAGGCGTATTTGCCTCCGAGGCGGTGGATTGGGCGCGGAAAAACGGCCTGTCGATAGATGCGGTCGCCGTCAGCGCAGGGCCGGGTTCCTATACCGGTTTGCGGATAGGCGTTTCCGAAGCGAAAGGGTTATGTTACGGCTTCGGTATCCCGTTGATTGCCGTTCCGACATTGAAAATCATCGCTTCGGAAATTTTGCGGCGCAGGCCGGCAGATTACGTTTGTCCGATGATCGATGCCCGCCGGATGGAAGTCTATGCCGCGATTTACGACGCCGGTTTAAATCCTGTCCGTCCGGCGCTGGCCGATATTATTGACGAAAATAGCTACCGGGAATATCTGGAAAAGCGCCCGGTCGTGTTTGCCGGCAACGGTTCGGATAAGTGCCGACCGGTTATCCGGTCGCGGCAGGCGGTGTTTTTAGAAAATATCTATCCGACGGCGCAAGCGATGATTGCGCTGGCCGAAGAAGCTTTCGCCCGCAAAGAATTTGCAGACGTCGCTTACTTCGAACCGTTTTATTTGAAAGAATTTCAGGCAATACGGGCGCGGAATAAAGTGTTAGTCAATGATTAATGATTAATGATTGATTGAGAACTTTTTCCGATTTGTGGGGTCGGTCACAAAATCGTCGCGGCATATCCCGGCGCTGTTGTAGCATGTTACAACGACGTTATGACATACTCTCGGTCGGCCGGGCAGGGAAATTTGTATGAAAGTTGTTGGTTTTTATCTCAAATAATTTTACCTTTGCGCCATGAAAATCTTATTCATTGGCGGTACGGGCGTTATCAGCACGGCTATTTCCCGATTATTAATAGCGCAAGGACACGAGTTGTATCTGTTGAACAGAGGCAACCGCAACGACGTGTTGCCGGAAGGCGCCCATGCTCTAATCGCCGATGTGAATGACGAAGCACGGGTCGAAGATTTAATCCAAGCGTTGCAGTTCGATTGTGTGGCCGACTTTATTGCATTCGTTCCCGAACATGTGCAGCGAGATTACCGCTTGTTCCGAGGAAAAACAAAACAGTATATTTTTATCAGTTCGGCTTCGGCCTACCAAAAACCGCCTTCCGACTATCGGGTTACGGAAGCGACGCCGCTGGCCAATCCCTACTGGCAGTATTCGCGCGACAAAATTGCCTGCGAAGATTATTTGATGCAACTATATAGGGAAGAACAGTTTCCCGTAACGATTGTCCGCCCCAGTTATACTTACGATGAACGGAAAGTCCCTCTGGGCGTGCATGGCGACAATGGCACGTGGCCGGTGGTGCAGCGAATCATAGACGGCAAACCGGTCATTATTCATGGCGACGGTACGGCTCTTTGGACGATGACGCATAGCAGCGATTTTGCCAAAGGCTTTGCCGGTTTAATCGGCAATATTCATGCGCTGGGCGAAGCGGTTCAGATTACATCGGACGAAACGCTTACCTGGAACCAGATTTACGAGTGTATAGCCCGCGCGTTGAACAGGCCGTTGAAAGCGGTTTATGTGTCGTCCGATTTTTTGGCGGCGGCCGGTCCTTATGATTTCGAAGGCGGCTTATTGGGCGATAAAGCGGTTTCTGCCGTGTTCGACAATGCAAAACTGAAACGATTGGCGCCGGAATTTGTCGCTGTCAAACGGTTCGACCAGGGAGTGAAGGAAACCATCGACTTTATTCTCGCTCATCCCGAATGGCAGCAGGAAGATAAGAAATTCGATGCATG
>JAITAH010000057.1 GCA_031284225.1 Dysgonamonadaceae bacterium
TGCCGGTTTTCCACCTGTAGAAATTCTTCGATTCTTGTAATGCCCCGGATTCCCATAATCTGGGTAATTTCGACCGCATTGGTGCTCCAGGGGGTAATCATCTCGCGGCGCGGCCCCACTAAACAGGCGTTCAGGGTGTGATCGGGCAAGTGTTCGGCGCCGCTGAAAAGCCAAATCAATTTGTCGATATCCGTTGGAGTAAGGGAAGAAGCGGCTTCCACCGCTAAAATAGAATTTTCGAGCGTTTTGAAGAATAAAATCATTTCGGAAGATATGTTTTATGTTTTATTGGGTGCAAAGGTAGCATAAAATCCTTAATATACACAAACGGATAACTATAGACAAGGCGATAAAGAAGATGAAAAGACGTCTTCCGGTCTTAAAAATCGTCATCTGTCTTCTTGATTCTTTTTGTCTTTCATCTATTTTTATTCGTTTGTGTGTAATCGGAGATTTAATACTATCTTTCTTCTATTTTTTTTTGCAAGAAAAATTATGGGTCTGTGTATAAGTGCAAACTTTTATGTAAATTTGCGACAAAATATTATCGCATCATTAACACTCTAATTCTAAAAAGAGACTTATGAAAAATCCGGGAAAAACAAAAAATAATCCGCTGGCAAACGTTGCCGTAACGGAAGAAAACCCATCAAAGGAAAGTATTCAAGAGTTGTATGAATACGTACAAAGCTCGCTAAACTTTATTGAAGCAAAGAATGGCGTTATAGTAACGCTGTTGGGCGGATTGATTGTCGCCATTTTATCGTTTTCAATGGAGGGCAGAAATAATTTATGGCTGTACCTTTCCATTATTCCATCGGCTGCGGCGCTTATTCCTTTGCTGCTTTCATTTTACCCCGTACAACGCCGCCGTCGCAAAAGCAAAATAAATCAGGAAGACCATAAAAACAGTTATCTGTTCAGGTGCGAAAATATCGCAAAATTTTCCAAAGACGAATTGGCGCATCTCTTATCAGGAAAGTTGGATGGTCAAAAAATCGAATATATCCACAGCGCATCAAAGACAATTGCGAGAAAGTACCGATTATCGCGTATTTCCATGAAACTGTTATTCGGATTGTGTATTGCTTATGCAGTCGGTCTGGCGATTACAAAGCTAATTTTTGAATAAAGTTCATCATTGCTGTAACCCTTAAAAACAAAAATAGTATGAAAAAACAAAAACCGTCCGAAATAAACCGCAATGCCTTGGCGGTGTACTAGAACATTGCCACCGACAATGTGGACACGTGGTTCAAAAAATTATTCAATGACCCTTCTGATGTACCTGACGCCATCCAAGGGCTAAAAGGTGAAAACAGGGTCGAACAGCAAATGCAGATTTTCAATTCAGCTACTTCGCATTTTTTCTTCTTGCAATGGATATACAACCAGCGGAATTACTTTGCAAAACCAAATGATGGAACAACTATTGCCGAAAATTACAAAAAGCTGTATGCTTGGATAAAGCTGCTGTATGACCTGCGGAATTACTGGTCGCACGTTGACCATGATGAAATTCTTTTAAAAGAGGATTTGTTAGAAGAAATAAACGAGCTATTAATTGAATTGTATTTACAGGCGTGTGCCGAATCTGCAACAAAAATTCCCGAACATTACAAAAGTACGAAAGGCATCAACTTCGTCATAATGGAAGAAAACGCCATCGGTGATTACGAGATAAAAGAAGTAACTAAAGAGTTGAGTATTACGGGCGTTATATTTTACACCTGTTTATTTTTAGACGGACGGCAAATCAACGATTTTCTCGAAAGCATGGAGCAAAGTTGTTACACCTTTGAAGAGTTGAACGCTCGTATGGATCACCGCAAAAATCACCCCGATACACCCTATCCGGACAATTTGACCGCAAAGAAAAAACATTTTCTCTATGCCCGCGATGTATATAAATATTGGCAGTTGCGCGGACACAGGGCAAATATTGCAGTAGATACAGTTTTTGAGGAAAAAGAAAAATGTTTCAGCATGTTGGAATATTTGAAGCGTTGCCCGATAGAAACCTTAGAACTGTTAGGCTTGAATAAAGATGAAACAAAGACCGTTGTTTTTGATAATCACGAATATGAAGTCCGTGAAAAAGATAAGTTCTTCGATTGGGCGCTTTCTTTTTGGGACGAAGAAATGAACCGCCTGAACATAACCGGCTGGCAATGGGCGCGCCACCAGACGACTGAAAAAATACAGGATGCCAAGAACGCTTTGGAACAGCAAGCCCAAGAAACAGGACGCCCCTATCATTTTCCGCGCTACCAAAAAGTGGTGTTCGATATTCCCCAGAACTCGGAAGAGCGTACGAACTATCGCAACGATGAGCATGGATTTACCTATTTCCTGCTCAAAGAAGATAATAGCGATAAAGCCACCCAAGCCATGTTCCGTTACCAGCGTTCTAATGGTGAAATGGTTATTGGATTGATGAACGGTAAATTGTTGTGTTCTGTGCTGGAATGGTATTTGTACAAATTCCCGATAGACCAGAAAGCAGGGAACAGAAACGAGTTTTGGATGAAATTTTTCCATGCCTGTTTTAAGCACATTGAAGGTACGCAACGCGCCGTCAAGCCCAAAGTAAACGTAAGTAAAGAACAGGTGGAAAAACGCATTGGTTTTTTAAGGGAAAAATATAGCGAGAAAATAGACCAGACGCACCAAAAGTTGCAGTTCATTTTAGATACATGGAATCAAATTATTTCTTGCGGACGCACCACAAATATGGAACACGCCAACAATAACAATGGACGATTGGGCGCTAAAAGCGGGTATCAGGAATTGCTTCGCTACCTGTCGCTGATGGACAACAACATGGAAGAACAGCGCAAACTGGCGCATGGCAGTCTGATAAGGATATTGGGACAATTGGGGATGTCGAAATCGAGAGAATCTTATTTCACTGCGATAAATACGGCTTTTTTGCAATGCAGAATCACAAACAGCCCGTTCCCGCTAAGGAAAGTGCAAACCATAGAAGGTTATTTAGATTTATGCAAGCAATACCGGGAAACAATGTTGAACAAATTTGAAGAAAAGCTGGCGGCAGCATTTAATGTGGATGATTGGCGACCGGCTTATGAAATGCGTTGGCTGGGTTTGAGCGACGCCCGCACACGGCAAGCCGCTCAACAAACTTCGCCGGCAACCGGCAAAACGTCGCTTCAAACGAATATCATAAATGTAGATAATGGCTCGTATCCCGCTGTGGGCTTGCCGCGCGATGTGCGCCATTTGGAAGAGGCAGGATGGCAAAAGTATTTACAAACCCTAAATAAAGGTTGCTTGGAGAAAATACATTTACAAATATATCCTTCGCCCAACAATTGTACACTGTTGATACCTGCATTTTATGAAAACGCCACCTACGAAAAATCAATCAAACGCTTAGGCAGTATTCACAAACATAAGCGCCTGTATTTAATTCGCCGCCAGGACACGGTCATTTCGCATATTGCCTATAAAAAGAGGTGCTGTGCAACAGGGAAAAAAGCACAGCATTTGATATTGCAGGATATTGATTACCAAAGTCAAGAGTTTTTATTACCTGTTGGCGGAATATTTATACGTTTTTACTACCGCTATTTCAAACAAAACCGATACCAGCTCCCGCCGAAATTAACCGAAAAAATATGCCTTTTGTTGAAAAACAGGGGCATTGTGCAGGAAGGCGATTTTATAGATTTTAATTGCTTGACGCTTCAAAATAAATCCATACTAACCCAAGAGGAACAATATCAAAAATTATTATCAAAAGAAGAACAGGAAAAATCGCCTGACGAAAAAGAAGCATTGCGGGAAGAACGTTTTGAACGAATGAATCCGCTCATTTTTTACCCGTCCCGCGAAGAGGGAAAGCTTTATTTTGACGAAATCTTGCAAGGCTATATTATTTGCCGACGTGCCATTATTGACAAAATTCACCAGTTAGAAGAAAAACACAAAGTCTGCCGGAAAGGAGGAGAGCGCTATACTGATTTCAATACGTATGCCGATAGTTTAGTAAAAGAAAAATATATTGACGAAAAGGAAAAAGAAACGTTGGTAGCTATTCGCAATGCAGCTTTTCACGGCGACATTCCGCTTGAAGAGTACATACCGCAAGAGTTGGTAAAGGAAGTAAAAAATAATCCCGATAAACTATATTTTGATTATTTCGGCGAAGGAATAGCGCTTATAAACACAATACTGGACAAATTACCATCGCCACCCAAGCAAAACAGCGCAAAAAAAACAATAATAAACAAACAGAAACAATTGTAAAACTGATGAAATAAATTGTAGGCTGGTAATGCCTGTATTTTGGCAGGTAAGCACAGCATATAGTCTTTGGTTTCGTCTTCTATTAAGCTGGTAATGCCTGTATTTTGGCAGGTAAGCACAGCGGATTCCCGATTCATCTGGCAAAGCACGATGCTGGTAATGCCTGTATTTTGGCAGGTAAGCACAGCGAAACAAGATCGCTGGAATTGAACCTGCCTGCTGGTAATGCCTGTATTTTGGCAGGTAAGCACAGCTGGCGCGCTTTGCCGCCATCAATGCCGCGTGCTGGTAATGCCTGTATTTTGGCAGGTAAGCACAGCAATGATACGCGCCCGCCTTTTTTGACGCAGGCTGGTAATGCCTGTATTTTGGCAGGTAAGCACAGCGTAAACTCATAAACGGATTTTGAACCCTGAGCTGGTAATGCCTGTATTTTGGCAGGTAAGCACAGCAAGGATGCTGGAATAATTCGACCCGTCAACGCTGGTAATGCCTGTATTTTGGCAGGTAATCACAGCCAGTCAACAACATAATCCGCGCAGTCGCTGGTAATGCCTGTATTTTGGCAGGTAATCACAGCCATTTTGTCAACCATCAGGATTTGCGAAAGGCTGGTAATGCCTGTATTTTGGCAGGTAAGCACAGCGATTACGTCTTGACGAGTTTATATTCCAGAAACATCTGTTTTTGTGCTGAACAAATTTCTAAAGACAGGTAATTGTGTACGCCGAAATATTAATGAAGAATAGAATGTAGATAAAAGACAAAAGATAAAAGAAGATAAATGGAGACAGAGAAGATCAAAAGATGTCTTCCTGTCTGATCGGTCTCTTGCTGTCTTCTTTTTTCTTTTGTCTCTACATTATAATAGGGGAAAAGTAGCAAAAATTACAATTAATTACCACTCTTTCCGTTAATATTAATGATGAAAAAGGCCGTTATTGTATCATTAATCCTGTTGTTTTCAGTCGGACAATCCCTTTGGGCACAATTCGATACTCAGCTAAGTAATTACTGGGCTGCGCCGAATTATTATAATCCGGGCTATGCGGGACAATCGGGCAAACTGGAATTAACCGGTTTGTACCGGATGCAATGGTTGGGAATAGAACATGCGCCGAAATCCGGTATCCTGCTGGGGGAAATGCCTTTGTCGTTAATGGGTAAGGAACACGGCGTAGGTCTTTCGATGTATAACGATCAAACCGGCCTCTTTCAATCGACGGTGATTTCCGGTCAGTTCGCTCTGAAAATAAAACTGTTCGGCGGAAGTTTGGGACTTGGTATTCAAGGCGGTTACATCGCCGAAAGTTTTGACGGTACGAAAGTGGATATTCCCGATGACGATACGCACAGTTCGACCGATCCGGCCATTCCTGCCGCTCAGGTTGAAGGTACGTCTATCGACGCCGCCTTCGGCATTTACTATACCGACAGTCTGAAACGCTGGTATGTGGGACTTTCGGCAACGCATCTGTTGTCGCCCGCTTTGGAACTGAATGAAAATTACGTGCTGGACATTCCCCGTTCGTATTATTTCACAGCCGGATACAATATCGAACTGAATAACCCGTTATTAGAATTGCGACCGTCGGTTTTGCTGAAAACCACGGAAATGAGTTCTTTGTATGTGAATCGGGATTCGTTGGTAGTGTCCACGAAGCCCAATACCTTGAAAGGGATGTTGCGGCAAACCCAGGTAGATGTTTCCCTGCGCATGGTTTATAACAAAATGTTTTGGGGCGGACTTTCCTGGAGAAAAGGCGAATCTCTCATTTTCATGCTGGGAGGACAATTCAAAATGGTAGAAGTGGGTTATGCTTACGATGTGCCTGTGTTTTCCGATTTAATTCGGACTACATCCGGAAGCCATGAACTCTTTATCAAGTATGTGGTGGATATGAATTTCAAAAAAGGCTCGAAAAGCAAGCATAAAAGTGTAAGAATACTGTAATAGAAATATGAAAAAAGTCAAGTGGAGCGTCAGGTATGGAATGACAATCGTTTGTATCATGGTTGTAAGCTCTTGCGGGCGGTCGCTCGGCGAGAGTGGCGAATTGACCGGCGTTAGCGCGGGGGCTTGGAACGAACCCAATCCCTACGGAATGGTACTTATCAAGCGGGGTTCTTTTGAAATGGGGCCGCCGAAAAACGATACGATCTGGGGAATTTATCAGGATCCGAAAGGAGTTTCCATCGACAATTTCTGGATGGACGATACCGAAATCACCAACGCCGAATACCGGCAATTTGTCTATTGGGTGCGCGATTCTATTATCCGCGAACGCTTGTTCGACCCGGCTTACGGCGGGAACGACCTGTTCAAGATTATTGAAGACCGCGAAGGAAATCCGCTCGATCCGCCGGTTCTGGACTGGAAGCGTCCCATTCCAACGGAACGCCGCGCTACCGAAGATGAATTATTAGCTATTCGGAGCGTTAATTATAAGCATCCCATTACCGGCGAAACCCGCTTGAATCCGGAACAAATGATTTATCGCTATTCCGTTTTCGACGCTACGCAAGCGGCTTTGCGACGCAATCGCCTGAATCCCGAACGGCGAGTGTATAATACCGATATTCAAATTGATCCGAACGAATCCGTGTTGATTTCCAAAGATACGGCTTATGTCAATGAAGACGGGAAAATCATTAACGAAACCCTGACCCGCCCGTTGAGCAGTCTTTGGGATTTCCTGAACACCTACATTGTCAATATTTACCCGGACGAATCGGTATGGGTCAACGATTTCAATAATTCTTACAACGAACCGTATATGCGTTTGTATTTCAATCATCCGGGCTATAACGATTATCCGGTGGTGGGCGTTTCGTGGGAACAGGCCAATGCGTTTTCCGCCTGGCGAACCGATTTTTTGAAACATTCGCTGGGGAATAATGCGACGCGGGCTACGATCGAACCTTTCCGTTTGCCGACGGAAGCCGAATTTGAATATGCGGCGCGCAGCGGCAAAACGGAAAATATTTATCCCTGGCGGCAAGATACGCCGGTGGGCGATAAAGGCTGTTTTCTGGGCAATTTCAAACCGGGCGAAGGCAACTATACGCAGGACAATCATTTGATTACTGCGCGGGTGGCGTCTTTTGCGCCTAACGAATTCGGTTTGTACGATATGGCAGGCAATGTGGCGGAATGGACTTCGACGGCTTTCCTCGAATCGGGACCGGAAATTATGAACGATATCAATCCGCAATATACCTACCAGGCGGCGAAGGAAGATCCTTACGCATCGAAGAAAAAAGTTGTCCGCGGCGGTTCGTGGAAAGATGTTGCCCAGTTTATCCGGGCCGATATCCGGTCGTTCGAATATCAGAACGAACAACGCTCTTATATTGGTTTCCGCTGTGTGAGAACGCAAGTCGGAGTTTCAAAGAAGTAATCGATCACACATCAATTTATAAATTAAGAAAATGGGCTTTAAGAGAAGATATCAAAACATTGTCGAAAAATTCTTGTCCGGCGATCAGGGCAAGCGGTTTTTCCAGGTTTTTTACAGTTTGGGAGCGGCAGTTATTATTATCGGCGTGTTAGCGAAATTGATGCACTGGCCGCACGGATTAGGAAATATTTTACTGTATGTCGGATTTGTTACGGAAGCGATTGTCTTTACAATTTCGGCGTTCGACCATCCGGCGAAAGATTGGCAATGGGATCTCGTATTTCCCGTGTTGGATACGAGCGATGCTAACGACCGTCCGGTGTTTGGAAGCGGCGGCGGTAGTGGTTCTGTCGTTATCGGCAATGGCCTTGCAGGCGACACTTCGGGCGTTTCCGGCGGTGTGGCGGCGGCCGGTGTGGGCAACGGCGTTAGCGGTGCGATAATTCTTGGCGGCGGCGGGTTTGGCGGCGGCGGAGCCATTGGAACTCCCCGTTCGGCGGTGGAAACCGTTGAAAATCTGACGCCGGGGCAGGTAGCGCAATCGTTTGGTATTCCCAGCGCCGTAAATATTTCGGAAGAAGAAACCAGTGTCTTATCGGAAAGCATCAAGAAAATGGCTTCGGCTGCCGACCAGCTCTCGAAAATGTCGGACGTGTTGCTCGAATCCTATCAGAACATTGCGGACAATACCGAAGGATTAAGCTCCTCGTCCCAAAACTATGCCGAACAGATGGATGCCTTGAACCGGAACATTCAGGGATTAAGCGCTTTCTACGAAGTGCAGTTAAAAAGTGTCGGTTCGCAAATCGAATCCATCGAACGCATCAACGCCGGGTTGGCGCGTATCAAAGACATGTACGAAAGTTCGGTGCTCGACAGCTCGCTGTTCCGCAGCGAAACCGAAAAGATGACGCAACAGATTCATGCGCTTAACGGAGTGTATAACCGCTTGCTGAATGCGATGACGATGAATATGTACGGAACAGGCCCTGCGCCTTACGCTCCGAATCCCGCAGGTTTCAATCCGAATCCGTATAACAATCCCCCCACTCATTCATAACACACAAGAAGGATGGCAGTAAACAGTCCGAATTCGCCGAGGCAGAAGATGATCAACCTGATGTATCTGGTTTTCATCGGTATGTTGGCGCTGAACGTTTCCACCGAAGTATTGGATGGTTTTGAATTAGTGGAAGAAAGTTTGCTGCGTTCCGTCAAAGTATCTACCAATCGCAACAGTCAGATTTTCGGCGACCTGACCGATGCATACAACGCCAATCACGAGAAAACACAGGAGTGGTACGATAAAGGAGCGCAGGTGAAAATGCAGAGCGATACATTATTCAATTACATTCAAGATCTGAAAGAACGGATTGTGAAGAAAGCAGACGGCAAAGACGGCGATCCCGAACATCTCAAACGTCCCGACGATTTGAGCGCCGCCTACGATGTGATGTTTGAACGCGGAAAAAACGATGCCGCCCGGCTGAAATCCGATATCGACGCCTACCGGCAATTTATTACGCCGATGGTCAGCGATCCGTCGATAAAAAACATTATCGAAAACAATTTGAGTACCGAACCGTCCACCAAAGCGAAAGCCAACAAACAAACTTGGGAAGAATCCATGTTTTGGCAAATGCCGGTAGCCGCATCCGTTACTTTATTGACGAAGATGCAGAAAGACATTCGCGATGCAGAAGGCGCCGTGCTGGGCGATTTGGTCAAAAACATCGATCTGAAAGATTACCGCGTCAACGATATCCGGGCGTATGTGATACCGGAATCGCAAATTGTGATGCGGGGAGGCGCTTACCGCGCCGACATCGGGCTTTTGGCGCAAGATTCTACGCAGCGTCCGCGGATATTTGTCAACCACCGGCAATTACCCGATGACGCCAACGGCCGTTATACCGCCGGAGCCGGTTCGACCGGAACGTTTCAGGTGAACGGCTACATTGAAATGCCACAGAGCGACGGTTCTTTTGTCAAGCGCGATTTCTCGACGCAGTATTATGTTGTAGAGCCGAGCGCCACCGTGGCGCCGGTACTGATGAATGTCCTGTACGCCGGTATTGCCAATGATATCCGGATTGCCGTTCCGGGCGTGGCCAGTCAGAATGTGTCGGCCGGCATTTCCAATGGCACATTGACCGCGAAAGGGAACGATATCTGGACAGCCAATCCCCGCTTCGGTTCGGACGCCGTGATTACGGTTATGGCCAAAATGTCGGACGGACGCACGCAGGAAATGGCCAAAATGTCTTTCCGCGTCAGGCAATTGCCGCCGCCGACTCCTTATTTGAATATTACCGATCCCGAAGGCAATAAAGTTCGCTACAAAGGCGGCCGCCCGCTGTCGAGAAATGCTTTGATAGCCGTTGACGCTTTGAGCGCCGCGATTGACGATGGCATTTTGGATCAGGCTTTCACCGTTTTGCGCTTTGAATTGGTACGCTTCGATGGAATGGGAATGCGGCAAACGACTATGTCAAGTGGCGCGAATTTTACGGCGCAACAGAAAGACGCTATCCGGAGTACTCAACGAGGACAAACCTTGCTTATTAGCAGTATTGTCGTGAAAGGCCCCGACGGAATTGAACGGACATTAGACGCTCCTTTGGAAATAAGGGTGAATTAAGAATTACGAAGTAATCAATATCAATCAATTGAAAATTGAATATAATATGAGATATAAATTTTGTAGCATAAGTTTGTTTATCCTGCTTTTTGTTTTTATACAGGAAGGTGTAGCTCAAGATACACCGCGCCGGACTCGCCAACGTCCTTCTACGGCTGCAGCGGCAGATACCTCGACTGTGTTCAATCTGACGGAACGTGCCCGAATAAAAAATGAAGTGGAATCGAAAAAACCTTCCCATATCGTTTGGGAACGTATTATCTACCGCATCATCGACCTGACAAAGGAAGACGGCTCCAACGCCGCCTTGTATTATCCGGTACAGCCGCAAAATGGACGGCAAAATCTGTTTACGCTGTTGTTAAAACTATTGCTCGACAACAAAATTACGGCATATAATTATTTAGATTGGGAAGTTTTTGATGACAGCCAGAAAAAAAATATCGAAGATTTGCTGACAAAGTTACAGTTGCTATATACCAAACAGGGCGACCGTTTTGTGGTGGACGAACGGGATATCCCAAGTTCGGAAATTACTCAATACATCGTGAAAGAGGGATATTATTTTGACCAGGCAACCGGAATGTTTCAAACCCATGTGTTGGCTTTAAGCCCAATACAGGTCGGTACGGATTATTATTCCGGAAATATAAGCCGTGAACCGCTGTTCTGGGTACAATACGACGAGATCCGCCCCTATCTTTCCCGCGAAATGATTATGACCTCCAATTACAACAATGCGCTGACTTATACGATCGACGATTATTTCCGCAAAACCATGTACGCCGGCGAAATCATCAAAACGGTGAATATGATGGGGAAAAGTCTGGCGCAGGAAGTCGGCAACGAGCCTGAAGCCTTGAAACAGGCGCAGGACAGTATCGAAAACCAGTTGAAAGCGTTCGATAAAAACCTGTGGGCGTATAACGATTCCATTCGCACTGCGGGAGAAAAGACGCAGACCTCGAAAGCAGAAAAAACGAAAACCACCTCTGCCCGTTCTTCCGGAGGCGCCAAAGAAAAAGTTCAGAAAGAACCGAAAGCCTCAACGCCGGCTCCCAAATCGGAAAGCGCTCCGGTTCGGTCTGTCAGAAGAACCCGATAATGGGTTTGTATGGACAAATATTCTGGACATTTTCCAAAATAGGCGCCTTTACGATCGGCGGAGGATATGCAATGATTCCGCTCATCCAACGGGAAGTCGTTGAACGAAAGAAATGGATACCGGAAAATGATTTCATCGACATTCTGGCAGTTTCGCAATCCCTTCCGGGAATCTTGGCGGTCAATATCGCTATTTTTGCCGGTTACCGAATGCGGAGAACTGCGGGGAGCATCGTCGCTACAACAGGCGCCATCCTCCCGTCTTTTTTAATGATTCTGCTGATTGCGATGTTCTTTCGCCACTTTCAGGATCATCCGTACATAATAAAAATGTTTAAGGCCATTCGGCCGGCTGTAGTAGCCTTGATTGCCGTGCCGGTTTTTACCACGGCGCGGTCGGTAGGAATCAATCTGAAAACGGCGGCGATTCTCATTGGATGCTGGGGCGTTTCGCCCGTTTATATTGTGCTGGCAGCTGCCTTGGGCGGCCTCGGATGGGGGTATTACGACCGGAAAAAAACGAAGAACCCATAGAATATGTATTTTTCGATTGATAATATTGTTCTGATAGGAAGTATTTTGTTGTTTGCCGGAATCTTTGCCGGAAAACTGAGCTACCGCTTCGGGTTGCCGATCCTGATGCTGTTCCTTTGTGTAGGAATGTTGTTCGGGAGCGATGGACTGGGGCTGCATTTCGATAATCCGCGGCCGGCGCAATTTATCGGTTTGATGGCTTTGAATATCATCCTGTTTTCGGGAGGCATGGATACGAAGTTTTCCGATATCCGGCCGATCGCTGTTCCGGGAATCGTTCTGGCGACGCTGGGCGTTTTACTGACGGCCTTGATTACCGGTTTTTTCATTTATTGGCTTACCCATAGCTGGGCGGGCGCGATCCGTTTTTCCTTGCTCGAAGCCTTGTTGCTGGCGTCCGTGATGTCTTCGACCGATTCGGCCTCGGTTTTCGGTATTTTGCGATCCAAAGGGATTGCGCTGAAAGAACGTTTAAAACCTTTGCTGGAATTTGAAAGCGGAAGCAACGACCCGATGGCCTATCTGTTAACCATTACGTTTATTCAACTGATTCAATTGCAGTCCGGAAGCGTTTGGACCATGCTGGGCTTTTTCTTCTTCCAGTTCCTGTTCGGCGCCTTCATGGGTTGGGCCTTAGGGAAATTGTTTATCCGGCTGTTGAACCGGATTCATTTGCCGAACCTGTCGCTATATCCCGTACTGCTGGTAGCGATCTGCTTTTTTATTTTCGCATTGACCAACGAATTGAAGGGCAACGGCTATTTAGCGGTGTATATCGGCGGACTAATAATAGGGAATGCCCGTTTTAGCCAGAAATATTCCAGTAAACGCTTTTTCGATGGCTTAACATGGCTGTTTCAAATCATCATGTTTCTCTGTTTGGGCTTGCTGGTCAATCCGAAAGATTTATTGCCCATCTGCGGGATCGGATTGTTGATCAGTCTGTTTTTGATATGGATAGCCCGTCCGCTGGCCGTATTTCTGTGTTTATTGCCGTTCCGGAAATTATCGTTGCAAGCGAAAACCTATACCTCGTGGGTCGGTTTACGGGGCGCCGTGCCGATTATTTTTGCTACTTATGCCTTGACGGCAGACGTCGAAAAAGCGCCTGAGATTTTCAATATCGTGTTTTTCGTTACCCTGGTATCGTTGCTCTTGCAGGGAACGACCATTCCCATCGTCGCCCGCTGGCTGCATCTAGCGGATAGGCCGGAAGAAAAACCGCTTTTGTCCGAGTTTGAAATCGAATTGCCGGACGAAATCAATTCGGTGATGCGGGAAATCATTGTGCGACCGGAAGATTTGAAAAACGGTTCGCTGATGAAAGAAATTTCCATTCCCTCCCATACGCTGGTCATGCTTGTGAAACGGAAAGACGAATATTTTGTGCCCACCGGATCTTCCCGCATCGAACCGGACGATGTTTTATTGCTGATTTCCGACGATAAAAAGATAAAAGACCCCGCATGATTTACTGGCAATTATTCGTAACCTGTTTCAAGATCGGCCTTTTCGGTTTCGGAGGCGGTTATGCCATGCTGTCGCTCATTCAGTACGAAACCGTAGAGCATCATCACTGGCTCACGGCCGCCGAATTTACCGATGTGGTAGCCCTTTCGCAGATGACGCCGGGGCCGGTCGGCATCAATACCGCCACGTATATCGGATATACGGTAACGGGCGGCGTTTGGGGTTCCGTTGTCGCCACCGTTGCCGTTTGCCTGCCGTCGTTCATTATCGGGTTATTGATTGCCGGCAGTTACCGGAAATTCCGTTCCAACCGCTACGTCGGCGATGCGTTCCGAGGTTTACGGCCGGCAGTAGTAGGTTTGATTGCCGCCGCTGTACTGTTATTGATGAACCGGGAAAATTTTGTCGATAAGAAGAGCCTTTTCATTTTCGCCGCCGTGTTTCTGGCGTCGCTGCTTACAAAGCTCCATCCCATCCTTTTGATTGTTTTGGCCGGCGTGGCCGGATTGTTTTTGTATTGAGAGCGATTTATTGCAATCAATCGTATAAATGAATTTGATATTTTAATTTAATTGTTAGATTGATAACATTTTTGGACTTTTATCGCTTTTATTTAGACAATTTTTTCAATAGATGGTATTTACTTTTTATTATATTTGTCGAGAAAACAGAGGTAAAACCAGATGAGGAAAATACTTATTCAAGTTCGTTTTTTATTTGTGGTGGAATTCCTTTTTCCTTTCTCCATGCATGCTTATGATTTTTATTTTAAAAATTATAAGGTGGAAGACGGTTTATCTCAAAATTCGGTCTTTTGCATCCATCAAGACAGCAAAGGCTTTATGTGGATGGGAACCAATGACGGTTTAAATTGCTTTAATGGATATAATTTTAAAACATACCGCAAATCACTAAAAACCAATTCCTTAGGGAATAGTAAAATTATATGTATGGTTGAAACGAAAGACCAACGTTTATTTATCGGCACCGCTTTGGGCATTTACATATACCGGTTGAATTCGAATACTTTTGAAATTTTCAGTAAAGCAACCAAAAACGGGATCCAAATACAATCCCGCATCAATTCTTTAGCGCTCGATAATCAGAATAAACTGTGGATTGCAACCAATGAGCAAGGGTTTTTTGTTTACGATTTTGATACGGATGAATTGCTTCAACTGGATAACACATCGGATTTACCTTCTAATCAAGTTCATCGTGTTTTTATTGATAGTAAGCAAAATGTTTGGGTGGCCTGTGAAGGCATTTACAAATATTTACCTTCGTCGAATCAATTAAAAAAATTGACTCCAAATAAAAAAAATGGGCAGGAAATCATAGTTTCTAAATTTTACGAGGACAAAAGCAATAATATATGGATAGGAACGGAAAATTACGGATTGCTAAAGTTCGATCGAGAACGGGAATCGTTCAGTTCATACTTCGATAAAGAACCGATGTTTCTGTATTACATTCACGATATAACTGAATTTTCACCCAATGTTTTGGCAATAGGTTCCAATTCGGGTATGACCCTTTTTAACACCATTACCGGAAAACAGGAATTGATTCAAGCTTCAAAAGAAAGAGGAAGATTGTCGGATAATGCTATTTACTGTTTTTGTCAGGACAGGGAAGGCGCTTTTTGGATAGGGACTTTTTTCAGCGGTGTAAACTATCTATCGTCGGTGAATAAAAAAATCGAACTTTATACGCATCAGGATAATGCAAATTCTGTGAGCGGTTCGGATATAAGCCGGTTTTATGAAGACGAATCCGGCGATATTTGGATCGCAACCGAAGATGCAGGACTTAATTTTTTTGATATTACCAATAAAAAATTTGCGTCTTTTCTCTCTACTTACAATATACAGGCCATATTAATTGAAAACGATGAAATGTGGTTGGGAACTTATGGCGTAGGAATTATTGTTTTCGATAGACGCCGCCATAAAATCAAAAAAAAATGGAATATCCTTAAAGATTCCAATGTTTCCGGTTTGTTGGTGAAATCAATCATCAAAGATTCAAACGATCGCATTTGGGTAGGAAGTAACGAAGGTTTTTTTGCCTATAATCCGGTAACCGATTCGTTCGATTTGATTCCCGGTACGGAAAAAGTTTTCATTTGGGACATTATAGAAGATAAAGACCGGAATCTATGGTTTGTAAGTAGCGGAAAAGGAGCTTTCAAATATACCGTTGAAACAAAAAAATTGATTAATTATCAATACGACAGGGAAAACGAAACTTCTATTTCGGATAATTTTATTCTGACTTTATGCAAGGATAATAATCATCAGATTTGGCTGGGTACGGAAGAAAGCGGTTTTTGCAAATATAATTACGAAACGGACGATTTCCATCGTTACGAGCAACTTCCCAACTTTTCAAATCAGCTGATTTATTCCATTGTTGCGGATAATTATAATCATATCTGGTTTTCTACCAGTAAAGGGTTGTTTCGTTTTAATCCCGACAACAATCAAATAAAGGTTTTTACAGTGGAAGACGGTTTACAAAGTAATCAGTTTAACTTTAATTCCGGATTTAAATCTTCAACCGGAAAATTATATTTTGGCGGAGTGAACGGGTTTAATTCGTTTTTTCCGGAAGACTTGACGGAAAACAAATTTATTCCACCTGTCCATATCACCGGTTTCCATGTGTTTAATCAGGATATTAAACTGGACGAAACCAAAAAAATCACCCTAAATTATAAACAAAATGTATTTAATATTGAATTTGTGTCTTTGAGTTATGTTAATCCCCGTAAAAATCAATACGCTTATAAATTGGACGGATTCGACAAGGATTGGAATTTTACGGAAGAATATAAAGTAACTTACACCAATTTATCGCCGGGAAAATATATTTTCCGGATAAAAGGCTCGAATAACGACGGAATCTGGAATGAAAAAGGAGATTCGATTGAATTGGAAATCAAGCCTCCTTTCTGGAAAACCAAAATCGCTTTTTTTATTTACATGCTGGCCGTTATCGGAATCCTGTTTTATGTCCACCGCCGATATGTGCTGAGAGCGCAAAAAAAGCAGAAATACGCCTTAGAAAAAGCAAAAACGGAAAAAGAACTGGAATTGTATAATTCAAAAATGAGTTTTTTTACTAATATCGCTCACGAAATACGAACGCCTCTCAGTTTGATAAAAGCTCCATTGGAAAAAATTCTTAAAAACAAACAAATTGAAAATGATGAAATTATTGAAGATTTACAGATCATTGAAAGGAATACGGAACAATTACATACATTGATTACTCAACTGCTTGATTTCCGGAAAATTGAAAACGGATTAATGAAACCCAACTTCATTAACGCTAATATTTCCGAATTAATCGAAAATGTAGTCATCAATTTTAAAGCCACTGCCAAACAAAAAGGGATTAGTATCCAAATGGATCTCAAAGAATCGTTTTATGCCCAAGTGGACAAGGACGCTCTCACTAAAATACTGATGAACCTGTTGTCGAACGCGGTAAAATTTACCAAAAACCAAATTAAAATTTCTTTACATACCCATGAACGAGATAAAAACCATTTTCAAATCAGAGTGAAAGATAACGGATTAGGAATCCCTGAAAACGAAAAAGACAATATCTTTTTACCTTTCAATCAATTAACAACCGAACATGAAAACAACGGTTTCGGAGGAGTGGGTATCGGATTGTCGTACTCTTTATCTTTATCCGATTTACATTCCGGTTCATTAAAAGTGGAAAATAACGAAAACGAAGGAGCCGTTTTTATTCTGACGCTTCCGGTCAATCAACAAAAAATGGATGACGGACTCGTTCCGGAAACGGTTAAAGAAAATGAACCTGTAAAAGCGGAAGATCCGGAAGAAAATCGACCCTTTGCTTTGCTTATCATTGAAGACAATACGGATTTAAGAAATTTTCTTTCCCGAAATTTTAAAAACGAATACAAAATTTATACCGCCACAAACGGAAAAGAAGCGCTGGAACTGTTGAAAACGATTATTCCCGATATAATTATTACGGATTTAATGATGCCTGTAATGGATGGAATTGCATTGACCCGGGAAATAAAAAATAATATCCACCTGAGCCATATCCCCGTAATTATGTTAACGGCAAAAAACACAGTCGAATCCCGCATAGAAGGTTATACTACCGGAGCCGATTCCTACATAGAAAAACCATTTTCTATCGACTTGTTAAAAACAAGAATAACGAATTTGTTCGAAAACAGAGAAAAAATACGCGCCAATTTTATCCGTTCGCCCTATAGCCAATCCATTTCGATTGCTAATAACAAAATGGATGAAGAATTTATTGCCCGCATGAAAAAGATTATCATGCAACACATACAGGAAGAAGACTTTTCCGTAGATGAATTGGCTTCTCATCTGTGTATGAGCCGTTCGGGATTATTTGCCAAAATAAAAGGAATATCCGGGCTGTCGCCATTGGATTATATCCGTATCGAACGGCTGAAACGGGCGGCGGAATTGCTCATTGAAAATAAATATCCGATGGCTGAAATTGCCATGAAAGTAGGTTATAGTACCCCATCCTATTTTGCTAAAGCTTTTCAAAAACAATTCGGAGTACTGCCGAAAGATTTCATGAAAAAACAATAAAATCACTTTTGGACAAAATTCCTATTAATTTGGATTTTATTTGTCGAACATCATTCATGCGAGTTTTACCTTTGCCCTGTTATTATTAATAAATTTAATACCTGAATAAATATGCTTTTAAGGAAAAGACGATGGAAAACGGTTTTTGCAGCGCTGGTCCTGATTACGTTACAAAACATGTGTTTATGGGCACAAAATAACGCAAAAATCACAGGAACTGTTTATGATGAAACACAAATACCCATGGTTGGCGTTCCAATTACTGTAAAAGGATCGGCCGAAGGAACAGTTACAGATATAAACGGTAATTTTGAAATGACGTTATCTCTGTCCGAATCAACTGTTTTAGTATGTACCTATATAGGATATAACCCCAAAGAAGTTAAATTGAACGGGCAAAATCATCTGACAATTACAATGACTCCGGCCATAAATACGTTGGACGATGTGGTAGTAATTGGTTATGGAACACAAAAACGCCTGTCGATTACAGGAGCCGTAGGAACTGTAAGCTATAAAGATTTGGCAAGAACAACCGCTACAACCACAGCGGCTACTTTAGCAGGAAAAACGCCGGGAATTACTTTCCGTCAAACGAATGGGCAACCGGGACAAACCATGCGAATGGAAATCCGGAATATGGGGTCCCCCTTATTTATTATTGACGGAATAATGAAAGATGAAGGTCAATTCAACAATTTGGATATCAATGATATTGAAAATATTTCCATTCTGAAAGACGGTTCGGCAGCTATTTATGGCGTAAAAGCCGCTAATGGCGTTGTTTTGGTTACTACCAAGCGCGGTTCGCTCAACGAAAAACCGACAATAAAAATAAACGCCTATTATGGTATTCAAAATTGGACACGCTTCCCCAAAATGTCTGATGCATACAATTATAGTAACGCCTATGCCGAAGCAAGCCTAACTACTACCGGAGAAAACAGAACGGGGTTGACGCACGACAACTTGGCAAAATACGCAACAGGTTATTATAATCCCGACACCGGCGAAGATTACAGAAGTTTCGACTGGTACGATTTTGTTGTTAATAAAAACGCTCCGCAAAAATATCTGAACGTAAGTTCACAAGGAGGATCGGAAAAATTAAATTATTATTTTTCCATAAGTAAAATAGATCAGTCCGCCAATTTTTACGATTTTAACTTTAATCGGACTAATTTTCAAGCCAATATGGATGCTCAAATCAGTAAACAACTTAAAACCGGCATTTCAATGAATGGTCGTTTGGAAAACAGGTTAAGCCCTTCCGTAGGCGACAACTATAACAATGATTTCTGGAATTTGCGATGGGGACTGAATCGAAATAAACCGACCGAACGTCCTTATGCAAACGACAATCCCGACTACTTGAATGCAACGACCAATATTATTAATAACCAAGCCTATGCGCGACGGGATATAATCGGAACAGGCGACGATCGGTGGCGAGTATTTCAAGGCAACTGGAACATCGAATGGACAAGCCCGCTCAAAGGATTGAAAGCCGCTTTCCTGTATTCATACTATGCAGCTAATTTACAAATCGATCGGCGGAAATTGGAAACGCCTTTTTATCATTACGATTATATGACGCAAACTTATTCCGAAACCAGCGGACTAACCACTAAATCGCTGCAAAAAAGACAAGCGACCATTTGGGAAAACATGTATCGTTTTTCGCTGCAATATGAAAACAAATTCGGTAACCACAATCTGAATGCCATTGTAGTTGCAGAAGCCACCGAGCGTTTTGACCGTGCGTTAACGATGTACAATGGCGAAATAAGCGACAATTTTCAAACGCTCTTTCCCAACTCCAGCGATAATTCAATTACGGAAGATTATTTGAACGAATATCCTTCGG
>JAITAH010000092.1 GCA_031284225.1 Dysgonamonadaceae bacterium
TACGATTTCAATCATGAAAGCAAGTACACACAAGCTTTTGTCGATAGCGTTTGCGCTTACTGGATAAAAGAATACAAAATCGACGGCTACCGCTTCGACTTCACCAAAGGATTCACCAATACACCCGGCGACGGTCAGGCGTTTGACCAGTCCCGCATCGATATTCTGAAACGCATGACCGGCGAAATCCGGAAACGCAAGAAAGACGCTATCGTTATTTTTGAACATTTAGCCGATAACAGCGAAGAAAAGATATTGGCGGAATCCGGTATTTTGCTGTGGGGCAACCTCAATTACGCGATGAATGAAGCTACAATGGGCTATGGCGAAGAAATGAACGGCAACTCCAAAAAAGGCGATATTTCTTGGGGTTCGTACAAACAACGCGGTTGGACGATTCCCGGTTTGGTCGCCTATATGGAAAGCCACGACGAAGAACGTTTGATGTATAAAAATGAACAATGGGGCAAAGAATATAACGGATATAGCGTGAAACAAATACCCATCGGACTGCAACGGACAGCCGCTGCGGCGGTGATGTTGTTTTCGATTCCCGGGCCGAAAATGATTTGGCAATTCGGCGAACTGGGATACGATTACAAATTGGGATCGTCGATGGAAGACGGCCGTTTGGAGCAAAAGCCCGTTCGTTGGGATTATCTGAACGATGCTCGCCGCAAAGCCTTGCACGATGTATATGCCCAAATGATTGACTTACATAAAAATCAAGCGATTTTTTCCTCTTCCGATTATAGCGTCAATTGTGTCAATAATTTCAAAACCATTCGTTTGCAGTCCGGCGATAAGACGGTGGTGGCTATGGCGAATTTCGACGTGGAAGAAAAAACCCAAAGCGTTCCTTTCGGCCAATCCGGAATCTGGAAAGAATATTTTTCCGGCAATGAATTGACAACGAGTTCGGCAACAGAAAATATCACATTAACTCCCGGTGAATACCGGTTATATTTCAACCAATGAAAAAATTGACGATCCTGTTTATCCTCTTGGGATTTTCCCTTTCGTCCCGTGCGGTAGAAGTATCCCGCATGGAACCGGCCTTTTGGTGGGTCGGAATGAAAAACCCCGAATTGCAAGTCATGGTTTACGGTAAAAACATTGCCCGCGCCGAGGTGCAATTCGATTATCCGGGCGTACATCTGAAAGAAATTATCCGGGCAGACAGTCCCAATTACCTGTTCATTTATTTGACGATCGACGCGACCGCTTCACCGGGAACAGTCGATTTCACATTCAGAGAAGGCAAAAAGAAAACGGTGAAATCGTTGGAGTTGAAACCTCGCGCCACCACTGCCGGTGCGCAAGGTTTCACTTCGGCGGATGTGCTCTACCTGATTATGCCCGACCGCTTTGCCAACGGCGACCCCTCCAACGATTTCTGGGATGACGAAGCCATCGACCGGAACGAACCTTCTGCCCGTCACGGCGGCGACTTGGCCGGCATCCGGGCACATCTGGATTATCTCGACGATTTGGGAGTTACCGCCATCTGGCTCAATCCCGTGCTGGAAAATAAGATGAACAGTCCGGAAAAATACAAATCCTATCACGGCTATGCGATTACCGATTTTTATACGGTCGATAAACGTCTGGGAACGAATGAAGAATACCGCCTGCTGATTGAAAACATCCACCGGCGAGGCATGAAAATCGTGATGGATATGATTTACAATCATTGTGGCAACCAGCACTGGTGGATGAATGATTTGCCTTGCAAGGACTGGCTCAATCATCAGGAAGGATTTGTTCCGACAACGCACAATCTGTATGCGGTGATGGACCCCCATGCGCCGCCGTCGGAAGCGTTGGCCATGACCGACGGCTGGTTTGTGCCCGCGATGCCCGATTTGAACCAGCGCAATCCGCTATTGGCCGATTACCTGATTCAGAACAGTATCTGGTGGATTGAATACGCCCGCATCGACGGCATCCGCCACGACACGCATCCGTATGCCGATTTCGATTTCCTGTCCCGCTGGTGCAAAGCCGTTTTCGACGAATACCCCGCTTTCAATATCGTTGGCGAATCGTGGTATGCGAATGGGGCGCCTTTGGCTTGGTGGCAAGCCGGTTCCAAAGTCAATCACCGGCAAAGCCACCTGAAAACCGTTATGGATTTTAATTTAATGATTGCCGTTAACCGGAGTTTTTCGATTGAATCGCCGGAAGCAAACCCGTTCAAAGCGTTGTACGAAACGGTGGCTTTGGATTTCCTGTATCCCGAATGGAATAATCTCCTGATTTTTTTGGACAATCACGATACCAGCCGCTTCTGCAAGGAAGGCGAAACCGGTTTGAACCGCTATAAACAGGCCATCGCTTTCCTGCTGACGACACGCGGCATCCCGCAAATCTATTACGGCACGGAACTGCTGATGTCCGGCGAAAAGAAGGACGGCGACGGCATCCTGCGCAGGGATTTTCCCGGCGGATGGGCGGAAGATCAACGGACGGCTTTTACCGCAACCGGACGCACCGCGCTCGAAAACGACGCGCACGATTACTTGCAGAAACTTTTGCGGTGGCGCAAGGACAGTCCGGCGGTCAACGGCGGAAAATTAATCCATTATGCACCCGGCTATTCAACGGAATGTTATGTCTATGCCCGAATCAAAGGGGACGATAAAGTACTGGTCATCCTGAACGGTTCAACCGAATCGCAAACGCTTGCGCCGGAAAAATACGCGGAAGTCATCGGCAAGGCCGTTTCCGGAAAGGAAATTATCTCCGGGAAAACCGTTTCACTGAAAGAGGAAATCATTATTCCTCCCCAAGGAGTTTTTATTATGGAATTAAAATAAAAAAAAGAATTATGAAACAGAGAATGAAAGGACTGTTGCTCCTGATGCTTTTCGCTTCGGCAGTTTCCGCGCAAACGCTGACGTCCCCCAACGGGAAGTTACAAATGACTTTTTCGCTTTCGGGAGACGGCTCGCCGGTTTACGCCCTTTCCTGCAAGGGGAAGGAAGTCATCAAACCCAGTAAGCTCGGTCTGGAATTGGTACCGGAAGGCGTTAAACGCACCTTCGACGATTTTTCCGGCGAAGGACAAAAACCGGCGCAGCCGGACATTCAAACAAATCTCTACAGCGGTTTCCAAATCGCCGATACCCAAACCGCCACGTTCGACGAAACTTGGCAACCCGTTTGGGGCGAAACGAAAAACATCCGCAACCATTACAATGAATGGGCGGTTACGCTGAATCAACCGGCTACCCAACGGCAAATAGTGATCCGCTTCCGCCTCTTCGACGATGGACTGGGCTTCCGGTATGAATTTCCCCAACAGAAAAACCTGATTTATTTGGTACTCAAAGAAGAACATACGCAGTTTGCAATGACGGGCGACCATACGGCCATCTGGATTCCCGGCGATTACGATACGCAGGAATACGATTATACCACTTCCCGCCTGTCGGAAATCCGCAAATTAATGCCCAAGGCAATCACCCCCAACTCATCCCAAACCCCCTTTTCCCCTACCGGCGTTCAAACTTCGCTGCAACTGAAAACAGACGACGGCATTTACATCAACCTGCACGAAGCGGCCTTAATTAATTACGCCTGCATGCACCTGAACTTGGACGATAAGAACTTGATCTTTGAATCCCACTTGACGCCGGACGCAGACGGAACCAAAGGCCATTTGCAAACTCCCTGTCAAACTCCGTGGCGTACCGTTATCGTCAGCGATGACGCCCGCGATATTTTGGCCTCCAATATCACGCTGAATCTGAACGAACCCTGTAAAATCAAGGACGTTTCGTGGATCAAACCCGTAAAATACATCGGCGTTTGGTGGGAAATGATTACCGGCGCAAAAGATTGGGCTTACGCCAACGATTTACCCTGCGTACAATTAGGCGTTACCGATTACACCCAAGTGAAACCGAGCGGACGACACGGCGCTACGACGGAGCACGTCAAGGAATACATCGACTTTGCGGCGCTGCACGGCTTCGACGCGGTTCTGGTCGAAGGCTGGAACACCGGCTGGGAAGACTGGTTCGGCAATTCCAAAGAGGAAGTATTTGATTTTGTTACGCCCTATCCCGATTTCGACCTGAAAGAAATTCAACGCTACGCGGAAAGCAAGGGAATAAAAATGATTATGCACCACGAAACCTCTTCGTCCGTCCGCAATTACGAGCGGCGCCTCGACCGCGCCTATCAGTTCATGAAAGACAACGGATACGACGCCGTCAAAAGCGGTTATGTCGGCAACATGATTCCGCGCGGCGAATACCATTACAGTCAATGGATGAACAATCATTATCTTTATGCAATAAAAAAAGCGGCCGATTACCAAATCATGGTCAATGCGCACGAAGCCACCCGTCCGACCGGCGTCTGCCGCACCTATCCCAACTGGATCGGAAACGAATCGGCTCGCGGAACGGAATATCAGGCCTTTGGCGGCAGCAATCCCAATCACGCAACGATTTTGCCGTTCACCCGCTTGCTGGGCGGCCCGATGGACTACACGCCGGGCATCTTTGAAATGGATATTGCGAAAATAAATCCCGGCAATACCTCGCATGTCAATTCCACCCTCGCCAACCAATTGGCGCTATATGTAACGATGTACAGCCCGTTGCAGATGGCTGCCGACCTGCCGGAAAACTACAACCGCTTTCCGGACGCTTTCCAGTTCATCCAAGACGTCGCCGTCGATTGGGACGACAGCCG
>JAITAH010000125.1 GCA_031284225.1 Dysgonamonadaceae bacterium
AAAAGTACAAGGCGGAACGAATGTTCTGTTGGAACAGACAATCATGAATCCAACTCCCGCTTTTGTGAGAGGGGATATTTACGAATTGACAATCAATTATTATGTGCAGGCAAGCGCCGGAAACTACGACGATGTCCAATTGTCATGCGCTTGGGGAGGAGGAAATGTCGACGCCGCACATGATGAGGATAAGTTGAAAACCAATCTTTATTCTTCAGCCGGACGTTGGGCTACGGAAACCATTCGAACATCCGTACCGAAAAATGCTTCTTCTTTTGCTATTCAAATCAAGATTCCTGCAAATGCAACCGTGATTTTCGATGATATATGTTTCAAAAAGACAGACGGCAAGGAACCGTATATGGATGTAAGCCCTCAAAGTTTGACCGAAGTTTCGACAACGATTAATGTTCCGGTAGAAATGCAAAAGATAACGATTACAACCGGAAATCTTCCGTCTGCGGTCAATATCGCCATAACAGGAGCCAACCACAGTTACTTTACGCCTTCTGCAACCACTATTCCGACAACTCAAACAACAACGGAATTGACGGTTACTTACCATCCCACAACAACAGGTACTCATGCGGCAGTACTGTCTTTCGATTGTACCGGAGCGACGGCTGTCAATAAAACGGTTTCGCTCAAAGGGAACGCTACCGATCCGGTTAATCCCGCCCGTATTTCGGTCAATCCGGCTTCCTTATCTTTCACCACTGAAGTAGGGAAAAAAGACACTTTGGAAGTGACGGTAACTACCGAGAATCTGAACGACTGGCCTTATGCCCGGATTGTTGGAGAAGGGTCGGCTGTTTTTACCTACTTGGGAGGGCCTATAAAAAACGGCGTAAACACAATGAAAGTAATCTTTGCGCCGACAAGCGAAGGAACTTTTTCCAAACGACTGGAAATCTATGCATCCGGAGTGGCGTCGGCATTTGTCGAATTGTCCGGTACGGCAACCGGCAGCATCAGTGAACCGGAAAAAGAAGGGGACAGTTATCCTTTAAATCCTGCCAATCCGTTCATACTGCTGGAAGAAACATTTAATGATGTATCCCATAATGCCGCTCTGTCGTTGACCGGATGGAAAAACATTGCCGAAGTAAACTACCGGGCATGGTGGGGATATCATTTCAAAGATGCGGGCAACAACGTTGTTGAGCGCACCGCTAAAGCTACTGCATACAATTCGGTGAATACTGCGGCTAATCCTTATGAAATGTGGTTGATAACTCCGCCGCTGGATTTCATCAATTCGGCAACCAAATGGTTTACTTTCAAGGTAATGGGCGATTTAATGCTGGAAGAAAGCGACGCCGTATTGGAACTCTACTACATAGATGTGGAAGGAACGGACGTTTATAAAGAAAAAATAGACTTGGATGATATACCGGACAATCCCGATCTTAACGGAGTATGGAGAGAGTTTCAACTTGATCTTGGTGGAATACAAAATCCGGCAGACGTATTTTTCATGGGCTTCCGCTTTGCTGCAACAGGCGGCAATCAGAATTCGGCGATTTATTATATCGACGACGTAACCTACGGGAAAATATTAACCTCCATCGCAAATCCGGTACAAAAGGATAGAGTTTGGACAAAAAACCAAACAATTTATGTGAGATCAGTGGAAAAGGGGACAGCCGTTCTCTACGATGCAACCGGAATTAAAGTAGGAGAATACCCTGTTGAAGCGGGCGATTCGGAATTATATCCTGCGCTGAAGCAAGGAATATACATTTTGAAAATACAGCACGCCGGATATACCGGAAGTTATAAAATTATAAACTGATTTTTTGCGAAAAAATGCACAGATCACGCTGATCGACCGATCGGAAAATAACAAACGAATCTTTTTAATGATAAGGCCGTTTTATTAAACCTGAAATCCTTACGGATTTCAGGTTTAATAAAAAACCGGAAACGCCACCGGTTTGTTTAATCGTTGGATACATTCCTCTATTTGTACCCGCACGCAATCCGGCAAGAGTGAAAAATTGCTATTTAACAAGCATTTTCTTAACATAAACATTTTCCGAATTTGCTTCCTTGATTTTCACCAGATACAAACCTTTTGAAAAACTCGAAACATTTATCCGGCAATCATTTCTATCAAAACTTTGTTTAGAATCAAAAACAATTCTGCCGGAAATATCACTGATTGTAACTTTTTCTATTTCAGCATTTTTTGATTCGATTTTAACAAGATCGCTTGTGGGATTCGGAAAAAGGGTTATGCAGTTTTCACCGGATATTACCGGCGGAACGGCAAGTTTGCCGGCAGAAATCGAAACTTCTTTCAACCGGAAATAATCTGCAATAAGAGCAAAAGTATAATTATCCGCCTGTTCGATCGAAAATTCGTAAGCAAGCGTTGTGTCGTTCGGCGCATATAAATTTTCCTCGAAACCAATTATATCAGTCCATTCGGAAGGTTCAACTCCCGGTTCGCCCATTTGAATTGAATAGGATCCGTAGGAGTACATGTCAAACAGTTCAAAATACATACCCGCTTGAAATGTCAGCGACAGCGTATAATCGCCGGGCTGCAGCTCAACACATTTTGAAATTAACGGAACACCAACCCATTCCGGCGTATAGTAACCGTTATTAACGCTCCAGTCGCCTTCCGTCAAAACAACCCAGTCATTCACATCGCTTTCATTCGAAAAGTTCGATGTATAGGGCAAAGTTGTTACCGGAACGGTTTTTTCGATTGAAACAACGCTCGTGTCGTTGCTGTTTGTAATCTGATTGTCCAAAACGCCGACAACGGTCAATGTATGTTGTCCGACAGCCGACAGATCCAGATTATTGAGGAAAACGGTTGTTCCGTTACCGGCGGCAAGCGGCTCGCTCACCGTTTTTGTTTGCCAAGCGCCATTATCAACTTTGTACTTCAAGTCAAAAGAAGCGATACCGGCAGCAATATTACCAAGATTGAAGACTGTAACAGCCGCAGAATCGGATAGTTCGCAGGAGGGATAACTTTTGAAAAAGGTTTGAAAAAGGTATAAATCCGGCTGAGGCGTTAAAGCGCCCGCATCAATTTTTACATCATCAATAATCAATCCGAACATATCGGGGTCCGAAGCTGCCTGAAACGCAAAATAGTAATCACCGGCAGTTGAATTGCTGAAATTAACAATGTTTTTCAACAAAATCTCATTCGTTACCGTAAAATTTGCCAAAAACGTCATGGAAGCAACATCCGGAGAAGTTCCATAATAAACATTCAACATTTCGGGAAGAGTTTCCGATATTCCCTGCTGTAAAAACGAAATGTAATAATTCCCTGCGTCCAAATGATAGGGACGAGCGGTTCTTAACCAATCATCACCTTGTCTGTCGGATGCATACGAGTATAATGCCTGATAATCTTCGTTATAGTCCGCATCATAAGCAATCCACGGCGTCCAAGTTCCGCCGCCGCTTTCGTCTGTTCCGTTTCTGTCGATTACTGCCCAATTCGACAAATCATAATCAAATGTATCAAAGAAAGGCAGCGTCCCGACGGTTGTATGCTCTCTATTGATAATCAACGAATTATCCGAATCGTCATACTCATTTACAATCTCTGCACGCGCTTCGATTGTGTGCTTTCCTACAATGGAAAAATCAGCCTTTGCAGCAAAAGTATAAGTCAAAAACTCGCCCATGTCAAGCGCAGAATCGGCAGGCGTTGTAAATGATTCGTGAATTTCGTCCCCATCGTCAATTTTTACATAAAAATCAATAGCGGTAAGCGATTGATTGCCGACATTTCTAATTGTAAATGTAACCGGTTCAGTAGCTGTCAATTCAGCGGAGCTGGGTGTTGTTTCCAATGTAACCGCCTGAATTTCAAATGGCGGAATTTCGGTTAACATCACGTATGCCAAGTACGAATAATCGAAAAAGTAAATCCACTTATCTTCACAAATCAGATTATCTTGCAAAGCTTCCGGTGCAGGATTTAAAAAACCATACGCCGGGTTGTAATAATAAATAGAATCAATTCCTGCAAAAATGACGTCAAATGTATTCTGAGCGCTTAAATCAATGGATAATGCTTCTGTCTGATTGACCAATCCTTGCGAATAATCAAGTGTTGGCGCTGCATTTGAGGGGATTTTGGCATACAGATTGTCGTAAAAATCGGCCAAAGGTTGTCCGCCGTTTGCGAACAGATTCCACATGGCTTCCATAGAATTTTCGTCCAAGCCGTCAACGGCAGATCCGTCGGCAATTAAAACTTGCGTCCTGCTGCCCATTGATCCGATCTTTTCGCTACCGGGGTCTGCAATCGAAGCGATAATTGTAGCTGTAGGAACCGTCTGCAACAAATTTGGCTTTACCATGCCGCGAAGCCGGCTGAAATCAGTATTCTTATCCGCAATTTTTACGGTATAATTTTTGGTAATGCCTTTTAAAGTCGTTTTTTGTGCCGGTACTGTTTGCTTTTTTTTCGACTTTTGAGGGATTTGTTCTTTCAAAACGGTTGAATTTTGCCTTTGATTCAAAATAGCACGCTTTGAATGTGTTTGAGCAATACTTGATATAACAATGATAGTTGATAAAAAAAGGAATAACAGATTTTTCATAAAAAAAAAGATTAGTTGTTAATAAAAATCTAAAATAAAAGTTCACATATAGATAAATAATTTAATTTCAATTTATTATATAAAATATAATATTATCTATATAAAGTTGTAAAGATAGTGAAAAAGCGGAATATAAAATAAAAAAAACAGTAAAAAGTTTATTTATCAATTCGCTATCTATTT
>JAITAH010000144.1 GCA_031284225.1 Dysgonamonadaceae bacterium
GAAATCGACTGGAAAGACCGGTTGATTGGCATCAAAGGCTCGCGGGGAGTGGGAAAAACCAGTTTTCTTCTTCAATATGCAAAGGAGAAATTTCTTCCGAACGATAAGCAATGCCTGTATATCAACCTGAATAATTTTTATTTCAGCGTAAAAACCATTCAGGATTTTGCGCGGGAATTTCGGATGAAAGGCGGGAAAGTGCTGTTGATTGATCAGGTTTTCAAATATCCCGACTGGGCTTCGGAGTTGATGTACTGTTACGATCAATTTCCGGATTTACAGATTATTTTCACCGGTTCGTCTGTGTTGCGGTTGAAGGACGAACATTCGCCGCTCATTCGGAAAGTGGTGTCGTACAATTTGCGGGGATTTTCGTTCCGCGAGTTTTTGGAATTACAAACCGGTTATGAATTTCCGTCCTATTCGTTGAATGATATTTTGCAGCATCACACCGACATTGCCCGGAAGATAATCGCTTCGGTCAAACCCTTGGCATACATCGACGATTATTTTCATCATGGCTTTTATCCCTTTTATTTGGAAAAGCATAATTTTTCCGAAAACCTGCTGAAAACGATGAATATGATGCTGGAAATAGACGTCGCGTTTATTAATCAAATCGAACAGAGCTATTTGTCCAAGTTGCGGAAATTGTTGTATCTTTTATCGACAGCGGCTCCGGGGAATCCGAATATCAGTCAGTTAAGTATCGATATTGAAACTTCGCGCGCTACGGTGATGAATTATCTCAAATATTTGAAAGACGCCCGTTTAGTCAATATGCTGTATCCCCAAGGGGAAGAATTTCCCAAGAAACCGGAGAAAATCTATTTGCAAAATCCCAATTTGCTGTACGCTACCCGGATGATTAATGTGGAAAGGCAGGCTTTGCGTGAAACCTTCTTTTACAATCAGGTACACAAAGATTATAAAGTTAATTCCGGCGATAAGGACTGTCCTTTCTTAATCGACGAGCAGTACCGGTTTGCCATTGGCGAACAGATTCAGGGAAAGTTCGATCCGAATATGTATTATGCCATCGATGCCATTGAAGTGGGCGAACGGAAAGTGATTCCGCTTTGGCTGTTTGGATTTTTGTATTGAGGGAACGAAAGCATTGAAAACGTTTGAAAAGAGAATAAAAAGAATAATTAATAAGTATAAAATTATGGCAAAACAAAAAAAGTTTTTAACGTGTGATGGCAATCAAGCGGCAGCGCATATCGCGTATATGTTCAGCGAAACCGCGTCGATTTACCCCATCACCCCCTCCTCCACCATGGCGGAGTATGTGGACGAATGGGCGGCCGTCGGACGGAAAAATATTTTCGGCGAAACGGTCCGGGTCGATGAAATGCAATCGGAAGCGGGCGCGGCAGGCGCTATGCACGGCGCGTTGCAGGCCGGTACTCTTTCTACTACCTTTACGGCTTCGCAGGGATTGCTGCTGATGATTCCGAATATGTATAAAGTAGCGGGCGAATTGCTTCCGGGCGTTTATCATGTTTCGGCGCGGGCGTTGGCTTCGCATGCGCTTTCGATTTTCGGCGATCATCAGGATGTAATGGCGGTTCGTCAAACCGGATGTGCCCTGTTTGCTACCGGTTCCGTGCAGGAAGTAATGGATTTGGCGGCGGTGGCTCATCTTTCGGCCATTCGGTCGCGCGTGCCGTTTGTGCATTTCTTTGATGGTTTCCGGACGTCGCACGAAATCCAGAAAATCGAAGCCCTTGAAAACGACGATTTGGCGCCGCTGATCGATCAAAAGGCGCTGGCGGCTTTCCGTCAACGGGCGCTCAATCCCGATCATCCGGTTGCCCGCGGTACGGCGCAAAACCCCGATATCTATTTTCAGGCGCGGGAAGCATCGAACGTGTATTACAACCGGGTCGTGGATGTAGTCGAAGATTATGTGAACCGGTTGAGCGCATTGGTCGGTCGCAAATACGGCTTGTTCGATTATTACGGCGCTCCCGACGCCGAGCGGGTAATTATCGCTATGGGTTCGGTGAACGAAGCCATCCGGGAAACCATTGATTATTTAACGTCGAAAGGCGAAAAAGTCGGTTTGGTGGCTGTCCATCTGTATCGTCCTTTCTCGGCGCGGCATTTTCTGGCGGCAGTTCCTGAAACGGTGAAAAGAATCGCGGTTTTAGACCGGACCAAAGAGCCGGGCGCTCTGGGCGAACCGCTTTATCTGGATGTGAAAGATGTGTATTACGGCAAAGAAAATGCTCCGTCGATCGTGGGCGGTCGCTATGGCCTGTCGTCCAAAGATACCACGCCGGCGCAGATTTTGGCCGTATATGAAAACCTGTCGCTGCCAACGCCGAAAAATGGTTTTACCATCGGGATAGTGGATGATGTTACCTTCACCTCGCTGCCTCAAAAAGAAGAATTGTCTTTTGACGATGGTCCTTACGAAGCCAAATTCTATGGTCTGGGCGCCGACGGTACTGTGGGCGCTAATAAAAACTCTATCAAAATTATCGGCGACAATACCGATAAATATTGTCAGGCGTATTTCGCTTACGATTCCAAGAAATCGGGCGGATTTACAGCTTCCCACCTGCGTTTCGGCGATAAGCCCATCCGTTCGACCTATTTGGTGAATACGCCGAACTTTGTGGCTTGCCACGTTCAGGCTTATCTCCGGCTGTACGATGTTACCAAGGGATTGAAAAAGAACGGCACGTTTCTGTTGAATACCGTTTGGGACAGCGAGCAGGTGAAAGAGAACCTCCCCGATAACGTAAAGAAATATTTGGCGCGGAATGCTATTCATTTTTATATCATTAATGCAACAAATATTGCGCAGGAAATCGGATTGGGCAACCGCACGAATACCATCCTGCAATCGGCGTTCTTCAAAATCACCGGCGTGATTCCTTACGAACTGGCGGTGGAACAGATGAAGAAATTTATCGTGAAATCGTATGGCAAAAAAGGAGAAGACATCATTAAAATGAATTATGCCGCCGTCGATCGCGGTGGCGACGTCGTCAAAATCGACGTTCCTGCCGAATGGGCGGATCTCCGGCTGGAAAGCGAAAAAGCGGATGAAGGCGTTCCCGAATTTATTGCGAAAATCGTTCGTCCCGTCAATGCACAGAAAGGCGACGATTTGCCGGTTTCCGCCTTTACCGGTCGCGAAGACGGCACTTGGGTGCAGGGAACGGCCGCTTACGAGAAACGAGGCGTCGCTTCCCATGTGCCGGCATGGATTCCGGAAAACTGTATTCAGTGCAATCAATGTGCATACGTTTGTCCGCACGCTGCTATTCGTCCGTTTGTTCTGGACGGCGAAGAACTGGCCAAAGCGCCGGCAGGATACGCCAGCCTGAAAGCGCAGGGAAAACAGTTCGACGGGATGCAATTCCGTATTCAAGTCAATGTTTTGGACTGCCTCGGTTGCGACAATTGCGCCGATATTTGTCCGGGAAACAAGAACGGCAACGCATTGAAAATGGTTCCGATTGAAAACGAATACGACAATCAGGCGAATTGGGATTTCTCCGTTCAAGAAGTAAAGACGAAACAGCATTTGGTGGATACTTCGCTGAACGTGAAAAACTCGCAGTTCGCTACGCCTTTGTTTGAGTTCTCCGGCGCCTGTTCCGGTTGCGGCGAAACGCCTTATGTTAAACTGATTTCACAGTTGTTCGGCGATCGCCAGATGGTGGCGAATGCTACGGGTTGTACGTCGATTTATTCCGGTTCGGCTCCTTCGACGCCTTATACGACCAACGAGCAAGGGCGCGGTCCGGCTTGGGCAAACTCGCTCTTTGAAGACAACGCCGAATACGGTTTGGGT
>JAITAH010000147.1 GCA_031284225.1 Dysgonamonadaceae bacterium
TTATCGACCGGTTTTATCGTTTTAGATGAAGACAATCATAAATTGACGGAATCGAAAGATATTTTGTCGCTGAAAAAAAAAAATTTTACCCGCCGACAGAATAAATAAGATTAAGGGGCATTAGCTCATCTGGCTAGAGCGTTAGACTGGCAGTCTAAAGGTGACGAGTTCGAGTCTCGTATGCTCCACAAATAACATTGATTTCCAATGTTTAAAAAAACAAAGCACCCCAAAAGACACCCTTTTTTAAGCCTTTTTGGGCGTTTTTTTTTGTGCCTCTCGGCACAGTTGCGTTTACGAAGAAAAACGCATTCACCCTTTTTGTGAATGCAGGGAAATAGTATTACCTTTGCCCCGAACAAATAACGGAGATGAAAATAGAATTTGAAAAAGACTATTTGCGCGAATTGTACGAAACCGGCAAAACAACGGACAAAAAGCATCGGTATCAACCTTTTCGCCCATATCATCCGGGCGAACTTTTGAAAGATGAATTGGAATACCGTCATTTATCGCAACGGGAGGTTGCCAAACAATTGGGATTACCCTACACCGCATTCAACGAAATATTGAACGGTAAACGTCCGGTAACCACTGATTTTGCGTTATATATGGAAGCCGCCTTAGGTATTCCGGCATATATGCTGGTCGGAATGCAAACGGATTACAACTTGCAAATGGCACAAAAAGACAACAAGTTGAACGAACGCCTTGCTGAAATCCGGAAAATGGCTGCTTCGCTATTTTGATAATCATTTTATTTCAATTGTGGGAAAAAACAAATTACGGAAATTCGAGGATATGAACACCTATCCGCATGTGTTTCAGTATCCTTTTTCGGTATTACAAGAAAAAGGTTTTGAAATGAAAGGCCGTTGGAACGAATTGTTTTTCAAAAACAATCATCCGATCGTTCTCGAATTGGGTTGTGGAAAAGGCGAATACACGGTCGGATTGGCGCAATTGTTTCCGGATAAAAATTTCATCGGCATCGACATAAAAGGCGCCCGGATGTGGTCGGGAGCCAAACAAGCGTTAGAAAACCACTTATCCAATGTCGCTTTTTTACGGACGCATATCGAACTGATCCGTCATTTTTTTGCGGCAAACGAGATATCCGAAATATGGATCACCTTTCCCGATCCACAAATGAGTAAAGTCAATAAGCGGATGACTTCGGCCCGTTTTATGAAACTCTACCGGGAAATACTGAATGATAACGGTCTAATTCATTTGAAGACAGACAGTCATTTCATGTTTACCTATACCCGCGCCCTGATTCAAGCCAATCATTTCCCGGTTGAAGTTGAAACCGACGATTTATATCACAGTCAGTTAGCGGATGAAATCCTTTCCATCCAAACGTTTTACGAGCGTCAATGGATAGACAGAGGCCTGACCATTAAATACCTCCGCTTCGTTTGCGAACCGCGCGAAACGTATGTCGAACCGGATGTAAAAATCGAACCGGACGCTTACCGGAGCTTTAATCGCAGTAAACGTTCCGTCCGATAAAATTCCTGAAAAAAATCCAAATAAATTGACTATATTTGTCGGTAAATAATTTGGATATGAATTTACATCCTGATTTAATTATCGAAGCATTAAAAAACGTCCGTTATCCCGGCTCCGGCAAAAATATTGTCGAATTAGGCATGTTGACCGACGATATTCACATCAACGGCAATCAAGTCAGCTTTTCGATTGTATTTGAAAAACCGAACGATCCTTTCCTGAAATCGGTAATTAAAGCGGCTGAAACGGCTATTTTAACCTATATTAGTCCCGAAGTGGAAATCAAAGGAAATATTACGGCGCAAGCCAGACAGGCGCCTCGTCCCGAACCGGAAAAATTACTTCCGCAAGTGAAGAACATCATTGCCATTGCTTCCGGTAAAGGCGGAGTGGGGAAAAGCACGGTTTCTGTCAACTTAGCCGTCGCTCTGGCGCAAGCCGGATATAAAGTGGGACTGTTGGATGCGGATATTTACGGACCCAGTTTACCGAAAATGCTCGGAACAGAAAACGCCCGTCCCTGTATGGAAACGATTGACGGACGAGAATTAATTATCCCCGTAGAAACATACGGAATCCGGTTGCTGTCCATTGGCTTTTTTGTGAATAAAGAAGACGCCTTGGTGTGGCGGGGAAGTATGGCAAGCAATGCTTTGAAGCAATTAATTGCCGATGCACATTGGGGCGCATTGGATTATTTTCTGATCGATCTTCCGCCCGGAACGAGCGATATTCACTTGACTTTGGTGCAAACCTTGGCCGTAACCGGCGTTATTATCGTAACGACCCCGCAGGATGTGGCTTTGGCGGATGCCCGGAAAGGCATCTCCATGTTTATCGGCGAAAAAATCAATGTTCCCGTTTTGGGACTGGTCGAGAATATGGCTTGGTTTACGCCGGCCGAATTGCCCGAAAACAAGTACTACATCTTCGGGAAAGACGGCGGAAAACGCTTGGCCGAAGAATTACAAATGCCTCTTTTGGGGCAAATTCCACTCGTGAAAAGCATTTGCGACGGTGGCGATAACGGCCTTCCCGTAGCTTTGGACGACAATAGCTTGACGGGAATGGCTTTCCGCCAACTGGCTCAAAAGGTAGTGGAACAGGTCGGGTACCGCAACGAACACCGGGCGGCATCTCAAAGAGTAACAATCAAACATAAATAAAAAATAAAGCGTATGACTTGGTATGAAATTGTTCTGTTACTATCATCGGCATTTTTCCTGATATCGACCATCGGCTCGCTCCTCTTCGGGGGAATGGATGTGGATTTCGATACGGATATCGATGCCGGAACGCTTTTGAGCGATATTTTTTCGTTCAAAGGCTTGTTGCATTTTGCGATTGGTTTTTCATTGACGCTTACTTTGATGCACGAAGTAACCTTTGCCTCTGTTGCATACGGCGTCATTACCGGACTGGTTTTTGCCGTCGTCCTCTATTATTTGTATAAATTGATGTACGAAAAAGCGCAACAAAGCATGAAATACACCCACGAAATCAAAGATATGGATGCCGAAGTGTATTTTTGGAACAAAGACCAGCGCATCGGCGAAGTGTTTATCACTTTGGAAGGCCGTCCCGTAACGGTAACCATACATTGTCCGGAAGGCGTCGATTTGGAAAAAGGCCAGAAACTCAAAGTTTCCGGAACCCGAAAATTGGTTTCGCCCAGTTCTTTTGAAACAATAATCATTTAAAATACAGTTGAATATGAATCTTCTCTCTATTATTGGGGTATTAGTCCTCGTGGTTTTTTTAACAATTATCGGGATTCTGTCCCGCTACCGGAAATGTAAATCGGACGAGATTTTGGTTATTTACGGTAAAACGGGCGGAAACAAATCGTGCAAATGTATTCAGGGTGGGGCAGCTTTTGTGATTCCCGTTTTACAGGGATATGCTTATATGTCATTGAAACCCTTACAATTTGAATGTAATCTGCAAAAAGCGCTGTCGTCGCAAAATATCCGGGTGGATGTGCCGACAACGGTTACGGTAGGTATCAGTACGGAACCGGACGTTATGCAATCGGCCGCCGAACGTATTCTGGGCTTGGGGCGCAATGAAATTGAAGATTTGGTAAAAGATATTGTTTATGGCCAAATGCGTACCATCATTGCCGATATGACCATCGAGAAACTGAATGCCGATCGCGATGAGTTTCTAATGAAAGCCAAAGGTTTAATAGATACCGAATTGCGCAAAATCGGCTTGTACTTGATTAACATCAATATTACCGACATTCGCGACGAAGCCGGTTATATCGTCCAATTAGGGAAGAAAGATCAGGCAAAAGCGATCAATCAGGCCAATATCGAAATCGCCAATGCGGAACGCGAAGGGGAAACCAAAGTGGCCGAACAACTGAAAATCAAAAATTCGGTCATTGCCGAAACGAAAAAAGAAGAACAGATTGCCATTGCCAATGCCCAACGCGACCAGAATATTTCGGTGGCGCAAGCCGAATCGGAACGCGATTCCAAAGTGGCGGAAGCCATCAAAGACCGCGATATCAGCGTAGCGACTTTCGACTCTCAGGCGCGGATTGGCGAAATAGAAGCCGCGAAAAAAATAACAGTTTCCAATGCCGAACTGGAAGTGATTAAAGCGGAAGCGCAGGGAAAAGCCCTCTCGGCCGATGAACGCGCCAAAGCGGAAATCGAAAAAAATAAAGAACTGTCGCGAAAAGAAGCCGAAGAAGCCCGTGCCAAACGTACCGAAGCAGCCTTGAAAGCCGAACAAATCGTTCCCTCCGAAATTGCCAAGCAGCAAAAATTGATTGACGCCCAAGCTTATCAATTAAAACTCGAAAAGGAGGCTGAAGCCAATGCCAACCAGCAACGCATCGAGGCGCAGGGTAGGGCAGATGCCTATGCAGCCGAAGGAAAAGGAAGAGGCGAAGCCGTGAAAGCCGAAGGGCTGGCGCAAGCCGACGTTATCCGGGAACAGGGTTTGGCCAAAGCCGCCGCCGAAAAAGCCTCGCTGATGGCGCAGGCCGAAGGCTTTGAAGCCATGGTGAAAGTAGCGGAAAACAATCCGCAAGTGGCTATCCAGTGGAAAATGGTGGATCAGTGGAAAGAAATCGCCGCCGAACAGGTGAAAGCGTTTGAACATATCAAACTGGGCAATGTGAATGTTATGGACACAACTCAAGGCGGAACGCTAACCAATTTGCTTACCGGCTTGATTTCGTCCGTCGCTCCGGTAACGGATATTATGAAAACCATTCCCGGAATACCGAGCGTACTGAAGGGAAAAGAAGGGAAAGACCCCGAAGGGGAAAAATCCTGACAGTAATCCGGTACCGTGATAAAATATAAAAGAATATTATGAAACAAAAATTAATAGCATTATTAAAGAATCCAACGTCGATGTTATATTTATTTTTAGTAATTTGTCTGATTTATGATACTATTAAAAAATTATGAACATTATAATGTAATGGAAATAATTAAAACATCGGCATTGGCGTTGCTATTGATTATGAATATTAAATTCTTTAAGAAGAATTGATTTTTTTACTTGGCGTCGTCGAGTAGCTACCGAGGCTATATTAAAAGTCAAAGATTTGCGTCATTGCTTCGAGCTTTTCCCTCGAAATGACGAGATGATTCCCGGCCTTTGATATAGTCAATCCTTAAATTACCCACATATATCTGATTACCATCAAAATAACTATTAAAAAGTTTGTATATTTTCACCAATTTTTGTACCTTTACGCTGCAAAAGTTGGAAAATATGTTAG
>JAITAH010000204.1 GCA_031284225.1 Dysgonamonadaceae bacterium
GTGAGCGGGGAAGACGGACTGTTCCTGTTTGATAAAGTGGAAAGCGGCAGATATTTTATTAAAATATCATATCTTGGACTTGACGACAAATTTATGCCATTTGAGATATTAACAGAATCGATTGATTTAGGGGTCATAACATTGAAAGAATCGGATATGTCTCTTTCGGAAGTAGTTATTACTGCTCGAACGCCACCATTTAAACTGAGTGAGAATGGCGGTATTATCGCTAATGTATCAACCACGCGACTGAGTACTGTAGGAACTGCTAATGATGTGCTTCAACGAATGCCCGGCATCACGGCCGATAATGGCAAAATTTCAGTTTTTGGAAAGGGTACTCCCGTTGTCTATATTAATAATCGCAAAGTTCAAGATATTTCAGAACTTGAGAGACTCGAATCTGCCGAAATCAGTACAGTCGAACTGATTAATAATCCCGGTGCAAAGTATGACGCCGAAGGGCGGGCAGTTTTACTTATCAAGACTAAAGCTAAAACGGAGGGTTTTTCTGCTCAAATTACCGAACGCCTTCGTCAAGGCAAATATTTGGGAGATAATGAGAATGTCAATATATCTTTTACAAAAAACAAACTTAATTTGTTTACTACTCTATATCATAATTACAACAAACAGGAAACAATAGAAAATCATAAATACGAACTAATAAATACAGAAGGATTATGGCAGCATTTTACCTTTCTACCCGGTTATTGGTATTCCAATAATTCACAGCAAATTAACACCGGATTCGATTATTCTATCAATGACATGCATGCTATAGGAGGGCAATATCAGTTTTATTCTCAACATCATGAGGATTTAACGCCAATTAAGACCATAACAAATTTCAATAAAATTCAGAATGAAACATCCCATTCTTCATCGAATTCAAAAGGTAATGACTATCAGCATTTAGTTAATGCGTTTTACAATGGGAATTTACATAAGCAATTTTCACTTCGTCTTGATTTTGACTATTTAAATAATCACGATTATCAAGAGCAATTGTCTAATGAAACAATTAATGAATCAGAAACGAGATTTGTAGAAATTTTCAATCAAACTGATTATGATTTATATGCTACCAAACTAACGAATAGTTATAAATCAAATGTGGGATTAATTGAATTTGGAGGCGAATACAATTATATCTATGGCAGTGGATTTGTGCATGGTAATGGCACAACAAACGATTCTGAATTTAGCAATGAAGAGGAAAAGGCTGCCGGATTTATCAATTACTCCAATACTTTTTCCAATATTAATGTAGTAACCGGCTTGAGATACGAATATACATCAGAATTTTTTACAGAAGGTATCAATAAAAATCCTATAATTGAGAAACATTATGGTGATTGGTATCCAAATATATCTGTTTCTGGAAAAATCAAAAATATTGATATGAGTTTAGCTTTTAACAAACGTACCCAGCGTCCTACTTTTAGCCAATTAAATGGCAATGTTATTTATATAAATCGTTTTGTTTTTCAAAAAGGGAATCCTTATTTAAATAAAACAAATATATACGATGTTAATTTTCAAGCAACAATGAATCCATTTTATTTAAATATTGGTTATATGTACAGTAAAAATCCAGTATTGCTCTTTTTTGAGGAACAAAACAATAATGATAACGCTATCTTATGCACATATTCTAATTTTCCCGAATATAAGGTAATGTATGCCTCGTTTAATTGGAATACTGAAATATCGTTTTGGCAACCTAATTATACTATAAATATTGGAAAACCTAACTTTTCAGCAAAATACGATGGGAAAATAATTGGGTATAACATGCTCAACTATTCCTTGCGAGCATTTAATGATTTTATATTACCTTTTGGTTTAGTACTGTCCTGTAACTATCGTTTTCAAAGTGATGAACAAAATTCATTTTTTGAATCAAAAAAGTACCAACGTCTTGATTTGGGTATTCGCAAGTCTTTTTTTAATAATTCTTTGCGTTGTAATTTGACTGTTTTTGATGTTTTTAATTGGGTAAAGGAAAAAAATCACATGCAATTAAATAATATTGCCTGGGACGCAGATAAGAAATACGAAACACGTTACGCTACGCTGTCTATTACGTATATGTTTAATAATTATCAAAAGAAATATCGTGGAGAAAATGCTGCAAAAGAAGATTTGAATCGGTTCTAAAAATGTGTAGATGACCTGCTACAAAGACCAAGTCTATATTCTCAACCCTGCTTATGCGATGCGAAACGATTCGCATCAGGTTGTTATGTACTCTAAATGGAACTTTCCTGCCGCTTGTAAACATGAAAAGTGATGACGTATGATATAGCGTTTCATTAAATTCTTCTATAAACTTAGAAATAAAAGGCAAAAGAATAAAGACGAAAGATAGAGACAGAAAAGATCATAAGACGTCTTTGTTCTTTTATTTCTGCGTCTATCTTCTTCTGTCTTTTGTCTTTTATCTGTTTTTTATTCGGTTTGTGTATAAGTGAAGATCTTATGTTACCTTTGCAGAAACATTTTCAAAAAACGTCATAAAACAGATTAGTATGGAAGAAAAAGAATGTCGGCACAGTTTTTAAGAAATCGTATAATAACCTAATTTCCAAACGATTCACTCAACAAACCAACCTCATAGTAGAGCAAAAAAAATATGATATAAATAATAACCTCATTACCTCATTGTTCTTTTTTCATTGGAATGAGGTAATGAAGTCGGCATATCCTTGCATTCTGCTCGTTCCGGTTTTATTTTTTGCTTCACTGGATAACATTGGGTTAAAGGTTGCATTATGACTTGGAATATCTCAATCCATTGATTTCTTAATTTTTGTTTGCCCTGAGGCGTCCATGTCAATAGAAACACGACGTTATTCGGCCGCCGCAAAACCTCGTTAGAGGTTTCATGTTGATTCAATCGGCGACAAACGCAATACGCATCGTAAATTTGCGGGTATGGAATCGCTATCATGGCTATTGTTGTGCAACGCCTCCGGCGTAGCCGGTTGTGTCTTGTTCATCATTTTCTATTGACATGAATGCCCTGAACCGGGCATTTTTTAGACAATTCGCGTGTTTTGTAACATTTTATCCGGCATCCGCCTTGCCCGTTATAGGGTCTTCATGTCAATAGAAATCGGCATTCTCACCACAAAAAGCCATTCGCCCGTCAGATTAAAAAACCTCTTTTGCATATTCCGATAATGTTTCGTACATTTGTGTCCACAAATCATGGGGTTGACCGGTTTTGACAGCGGGTAGAAGTGGTTTGTAAGCATGCAGTGCGTCGTTGTCCGGCACTTTAATCACGGATGATAAAAATTAATTGGCGAAAACACTTACGCTCTCGCTGCTTGATTGAAGTATAGTAGATCTTAAGCTTTATTCCTGTTCAAGGAACAGGAACGAGACATCACCCGGAGCTGTGGCTTCGAAGCGATCCGAACCGGTGGTGCAGTTATATCGGAGATAGTCCGCGGGAAGTTCCGGCCGGCGGATGAAAAAAAGGAACTAAGCTCAACAAACAGGTAGCTTCAGCCGGAGGTTGAGTCGAAAACCGAAACGAAGATAAGCATGTAGAAAGCAAATTAATTCCTCGTTTGGACGAGGGTTCGAGTCCCTCCAACTCCACAAAAGTAGTTTTTGATACGCGGTGCTCGGTTCTTGGAGAGGCCGCTGCTCCGCAGCACGGGAACAGACAGCAAAAACACCTTGCTCCACTGCATAGCGGGTATTGCATACCCGTCTGGGTGGAAAAGTTGTAAATGCAAAAGACAGGAAAGCATTACTCAAAGAATTTTAGAAACACTCGTATGAAACATTCATTATTTCAAAAGACAGCATGTCTTGCGGTAGGAATACTGCTCAATGCAAGTTTGTCCTGTATGCAAGCGGCCGGCGATCCGGAAATTGTCATCAACTACATTCCTCCCGTAGGAGAAGGAGGCGTCGCCGAAGGAAGAATTATATGGGATGATCTCACAGGAAACAATTCGGGGCAGTATGCCGTAATTGCGATGCTCCGCGCTTCGTGGGGCAGCGACTATGTGAAACCGTACAATAACAATTATCTGAATGCCATCGACGAATCGGGCAATTTTTCGATAAACATATCTACCGGCACAGGAGATTATGCAATAGCCGACGTCAGTTTTTACTTCGTATTACGCGCAACATTCAACGGCATTGATGGAGGTAATGTGAACGCCGGTTCGATGACAGGAAAATACCTCGGCCGGCCGCTTACGGTGAACCGGAATGATTTTTGGACGAATCGGCCGTTGCCTCCCGAACCGAGTATTCGTCCGGGATTAACGGATGCCGGCCGGCGCATCACACTGTCATGTCAGGCAGGAGGAACTATTTTTTACACACTGGACGGCAGCGACCCGGCCTCTTCCCCTTCTGCCCAGACTTATAACGATAACACGATATTAACCGTACCCGCCGATGGTTCGTTACTTGTCAAGGCCGTAACCGGCATGTCCGGCGCGTTCAGTTCGCCGGCGTCTCTCGTATGGTTACCCAATGAATCGCTCGTTACGCCGTTCTGGGGCATTAACGTCTCGCTTGCATTGAATGGCGAGTATTTCGGCTATCCTCTGTCGGAAGAAGCGACACGCGCCCGAATGGCGCCGATTGCCCTGCTTACAAAATGGGTCAGAACTTTCGGGACCCTGAACAACGGACACCCGTATATCAACAAAATTGCCAAAGAACAAGGTCTGCGAACGCTGATCGGCATACACGTTACCAACAATACGCTTGAGAACAATGCACAAATACAGGGCTTACAGCAAATCCTGCAAACAGGACCGGCGCCCGATCTCATCGCTGTAGGAAACGAATGTCTTCTGGCAGGAGTAGCTCCGGCCACGCTTGCTTCATGTATCGATGCCGCGCGCAAAGCCGTAAAAGACGCAGGCTTTGTAATACCCGTCGGAAGCGTGGATATTCCAAACGTTGCGTGGAGCCGTGCCGTATTGGATAAACTTGATTTCATCGGCGTGAACATATACTGCGGGACATGGGACAAAACGCCCGAAAATGAAATGATCAGTGCGCTTATCCAAACATATACGGATGCAGTTGCTGCATTTCCGGCAAAATTTGTTTTACTGACCGAAATAGGAACTCCTTATGCCGGAGGATCATACTATGTTGAGGATAATGTCCTCCAAACTCCTTCGCCACAAAAAGCCGCAAAGTATTTGAGCGGAGCTATCGACTGGATGGCCAAAGATATAATTCCCGGATTCTACTTCGAGGCTTACGACGAGCCTGTCAAGTCGCAAAACGGCGGGCATCCCATCGAACAATATTTCGGATTAATGGACGGCAACCTGCGACTGCATCCGTTTTATGGAGAAGCGCTCGGCAAATACATGGCCATCTCGCCGATTCATTTCACCGGCATGACGCCTTATCCGAATCCCACCTCCGGCATTGTCTTCCTCAACGCGGAAAGCGACGTGAAAGTTTACGACGCCAAAGGAAACATACTGTTACAACAGTCCTCCGTCAACCGGATTGATTTATCTACCTATCCGCCGGGTATATACTTCCTTCAGACAAACGAAACGTTTGCTAAAGTGGTGAAGAAATAAAATATTGGTTTGCCGGAAAGAATCGTTACCAACATATCGTCCCTCAGGTTACGGGATTTCATCCTGTGCTACTGATATTTCGCCCCCGCAGGGGATGATTCTTATTAACCGTATGCCTTTTACGACCAACAAAAAACCTTATTTCCAATTATCAAAAAAACAACCTGCCTCCTATGTAACTAACTTGTATCGTATTGAATTACAGGAATTAGACACTTATGTTTTTTTTTGCGAAATGATACTCTGAACAGTTATTTTTATCGGGCTACGCTCGCGGTGTTGGAGGATTCAGTAGCAAAAAGAAACACGATATAAATAACAACCTCATTCCAATGAAAGTAGAATACAATAATTTACACACGCATTTTGTTTTCACGACATTAAACCGAACACCATTGATTACGGAAAATTTCCGCGAGCGGATTGAAAAATATATCACAGGAATTGTCAATAACAACGGTTGCAAAATGTATTCGATATATGCGAATCCCGAACGCGTTCATTTCCTTGTATCGCATGCGCCCGGCTTGGACGATGAATACGAAGGATATGTCAAGTTTTATCAACAAACCATTCGCAAAAAGACAAATGAACAATGAGGTAATGAGGTCGGCTTATCCTTGCATTTGCATTCTTCTCTGCTACTGAGGTTGTCTTGTTGGGGGAATTAGGTGGAAATGAGGTTTAGAGTTTTGTTGTAAATGTAAAACAATTCCATCACTTTCTCCTATGAATTGCGGAGATCAAAGACAAAAAGAATAAAGAAGAAAGACAGAGACCGAGAAGATCAAAAGACGTCTTTGATCTTTATATGTCTGCGTCTATCTTCTTCTGTCTTTTGCCTTTTATCTATTTTTTATCCGTTGTGTATAATGTTGAGGATTTTATACTAACTTTGCGCTTTGAACTTTCAATGGGAAGAAATATGAAAACAATCCGAAAAATAGCCTTTATCGCTATAACAACAGGCCTTTTAACGGCTTGCGGGGGAGGAAAACAGCAGTTTACGATCGACGGCGAAATCGACGGCGCCGCCGGTCAAACGCTTTACCTGGAAAATGTAGGCGCCGCGAAAATAGTCGCCGTCGATAGCCTGCATTTGAAGTCGGATCATTTCCGGTTCCGGCAACTCCGGCCGGCGTCGCCCGATTTTTACCGGCTTCGCTTGGGAAACCAGATCGTTAATCTGGCGATCGACAGCACGGAAACGATTCACATAAAAGCCGATACTGCTCATTTTGCAAAGAACTACACGTTGGAAGGCGACGCCGCCAAATCGCAGAAACTTAAGGAGTTGACGCTCCTGCAAAAAAACACTGCCTGGCGATACCGGACGCTGCAAAAACACTACGAAGCCGGCGGACTGACAATGGATCAATACATCGCTACCACCGACAGCGTTATCAGCGCTTACAAAGCGGTTGCCAAAGAATATATCTACCCCGATTTTCTGTCGCTGGCGGCCTATTTCGCTTTATTTCAGCAAATCAACAACCTGTTTATCTTCGACATATACGACAGGAACGACAATAAATTGTTCGGCGCTGTCGCTAATTCGTGGAACACGGTTTATCCTAATTCGCCGCGTGCCATCCAGTTGAAAAACCTGTTTACCGGCTCGCGTGCTCTTCTCCGGCAAGAACAGCAAACCATTACGATGCAGGAAACCGATTCGAAAACGCTGTTCGATATTACTTTGCCGTCGCTGGACGGCAAACCCCTCCGCCTGTCGGAAATCGGCGACGGACAATTAACCCTGATCGATTTTACCGCCTATACCGGCAGCCATTCGCCGGCGCACAACCGGCAATTAGCCGAACTCTACAACCGCTATCGCTCGAAAGGCCTCGAAATCTATCAGGTATCGCTGGATTCCGACATCCATTTCTGGCAAAATGCCGCCTTCAATTTGCCCTGGAACTGCGTCCGCGATCCGGAATCGGTCTATTCGGCCATCGCCCAGAAATTCAATGTCATCAACATCCCCACCTCTTTCCTTCGGGACAAAAACGGCGATATCGTTGCCCGCATCGAAGATTACGAAACATTGAATACTACCGTTGCCAAGTATTTGAAGTGATGTTGAAAAACATTTTCTAAAATTTGGCGGTTATGGAAAAGAATCGTACTTTTGTCGTACAAAACGGCAACCAGGGGTTCCGGTCGGAATGACCGGAATTCTTTTTATTTTCGACAAAAAACGTAAAATGAACTGATAAAAGAAAAAGCGCAAGTATGGCAATATCGTACATGACCAAAGAGGGATACAATAAGTTAATCGAAGAAGTTAACCGGTTGGAATCCGAAAAACGCCCCGCCATCTCCCGGCAGATAGCGGAAGCGAGAGACAAAGGCGACTTATCCGAAAATGCGGAATACGACGCCGCCAAAGAAGCACAGGGAATATTGGAAGCAAAAATTGCCCAGTTAAAAACATTAATATCCAACGCCCGGCTGATCGACGAAAGTCAGATCACCACCGATAGCGTGCAAATCCTGAACAAAGTTACGATACGGAACATCAAAACCAACCAGACAACAACCTACACGCTGGTATCTGAAAACGAAACCGATCTGAAAGTAGGAAAAATAGCCGTTAGCACGCCGATCGGCAAAGGATTGATGGGACGGAAAGTCGGCGAAGTGGTAGAAATAAAAATCCCTTCAGGCCTTATCTCGTTTGAAATAATGGAAATCACGTTATGAGCACAATATTCAGTAAAATCATTGCGGGGGAAATCCCTTCCTATCAGGTAGTAACCGATTCGGATTACATCGCTTTTCTGGATATCAACCCCGTCGCGAAAGGCCATGTTCTGATTGTTCCCAAAAAAGAAGTGGACTATATTTTCGATTTGGACGATACCCGCCTGGCAGGCATGATGCTATTTGCCAAACGAGTAGCAAAAGCGATGAAAAAAGTCATCGAATGTAAAAAAATCGGCGTCGCCGTAATTGGATTGGAAGTACCCCATGCGCACATCCATTTGATCCCCATCGCCACCGAAGCCGACCTGTCGTTTGAAAAGCCTCGGAAATCGTTTTCTCCGGCCGAGTTTCAGGCAATAGCGGCCGCCATTGCCGACGCCTTCAAGTAAGAAAGTGGTCGGGCACGTAGTTATCCCAGGACAAACATGCTTCGGCAGCAAACAATTGCGCGTAATCGATCAATAAATCCCATTGGCTCTCAGGCAAATCGTCGAGCGCCGAAAAACCGTGTTTTATGATGCCGTAAACCAGTCCCGCGTTAAAATTATCGCCGGCGCCGACGGAGCTTCGGGGAATTACTGGTTTTACGGAATACGATTTCTCCCACGTCGGCGTTTTTAACCGGATCGCTTTCTCTCCCTGCGTAATAATCCGGATTTTATTAGCGGAAGAAAAGTACAAATCGTCAATTTCGTCAATACTTTGCCGCGGGAACAAAACGTTCAAATCTTCTTCCGAACAGCGAATAATCGTCGCAAACGCAAAATTTTCGAGGAAATGCGGCAGTAACGCCCGCCGTTCGCCGGCATGAGCGTTCCGGAAATTAATATCGTATAAAAGAATCGCCCGTTGCGACCGGGCATATTGCAACAGGCTGCGCACCTTGTTCCGCAGTTCCGGATGAACGGCAAAGTAGGAACCGAACATCAGAACATCGCCGGAATGGATTTCAGGAAAGGAAACATTCAACCGTTTTTCGGGAAAATCTTTGTAAAACGCATATTGGGCATTCCGGTTTTCGTCCAAAAAAGCCAAAGACAAAGGCGACTGCCCCTCCTCGAAGCAGTCGATATAATCGGTCGAAAGCCGATTCGCTTCCATAAAAGACCGGATAAACCGCCCGACAACATCATTCCCCAATTCACTGATAAACAGCGCAGGAACACCGCATCTGCTCAGGGAAACCATGCCGTTGAACACCGAACCGCCCGGAACCGCCCGTTGCGGCTGTCCGTCCTGGAAAATAATATCCAGAACCGTTTCGCCGATACCGATAACTTTGCGCATCAAGCATAAAAATTAAATAATTCTGTTTATGAAACGTTTACAGTATCGAATTATTTTGCTCAAATGCGGAAAAATGTCTAACTTGCAGCGTTTTTTCAGTAAAAAATAGCTATGTTGACAGGGAAAAAAATCGTATTAGGCGTCACCGGAAGTATCGCCGCATACAAAGCGGCGGTTTTGTGTCGTTTATTAATCAAAAAAGGAGCAGAGGTTCAGGTCGTTATTACTCCGGCAGGAAAAGAATTTATCACACCGGTTACCTTATCGGCTTTGACGCATAAACCGGTAGTCAGCGAATTTTTTACCGCCAACGACGGGACGTGGCACAGCCATGTGGATTTGGGCTTGTGGGCCGACGCTTTGCTGATTGCTCCCGCCACCGCCTCCTCCATCGGAAAAATGGCCAACGGAATTGCCGACAATATGCTGATAACAACCTATTTATCGATGAAAGCGCCCGTATTCATCGCCCCGGCAATGGATTTGGATATGTATGCTCATCCCAGTACCCGGCGCAACCTGGAGCAATTGAAATCTTTCGGCAATCAAATTATAGATCCGGCCTCCGGCTATTTGGCGAGTTCGCTGGAAGGTAAAGGCCGAATGGAAGAACCGGATAGGATTGTACAGGTTCTGGAAGATTTTTTTGCCCGGAGCCAACAGCTTTCAAAAAAAAAAATCATGATAACGGCCGGCCCTACGTATGAAAAAATCGATCCGGTACGTTATATAAGCAACTATTCTTCCGGAAAAATGGGATTTGCCCTGGCGGAAGACTGCGCTTCGCGGGGAGCGGAAGTCGTTTTGATAAGCGGGCCGGTAAAATTGGAAGCGATTCACCCGAACATCCGGCGAATCGATGTGGAATTGGCAGAAGAAATGTATCGGGCGGCCTTGGACTGCTTCCCGGCGATGGATGCGGGAATCCTTTGTGCGGCAGTGGCCGATTATAAACCGCTGCATTATTCGGAAAGCAAACTGAAACGTTCGAACGACGAAGGTTTGGCGCTGGAACTTACGCCCAATCCGGACATTGCGGCCGCGTTGGGGGAAATCAAAAAGCCGGAACAGCGCCTCGTCGGGTTTGCACTGGAAACGGACAATGAAATGACTCATGCCGGAGAAAAATTGCGGAAAAAGAATCTCGATTTCATTGTGCTGAATTCGTTGAAAGAC
>JAITAH010000249.1 GCA_031284225.1 Dysgonamonadaceae bacterium
CTCCGGCAATCCGTCGATTACCGGATAAATGGCGGCGACGCCTTTTTGCAAAGCGGCTATTTCGGCTTCGACGCCCACAGCTGCCGGCGGCAATCCCGGCACTCCCATTTCCATGTGAATAAATTCCAGACCGGTTTCGCGTTCGATCTTTCCGGCCATCGCCACGACTTCCCGGATGGTCGCTTTTGAAATATCGTCGATTTTCAACTCCTGAAGCGCCTGTCGAATGGCTGTTTGTGAAACAGAAATCTGCATATCAATAATCATACTTTTTTGAACGTTCCCATGCTTCGCCCAAGCGGATCAGCCAGTTGGTTCGTCTCCGTCCCCGGTAGGAACCGGTTTCCTGCAAGAATCCCGTCCCCCCTTGCACTTCATTCGAGCCGGTTGTAAGAATCCGGTAAATCACTCCCCAATCGAGCAGACCGCCAATGTTCCGGTCATCAATATAAATATCCGCGCCGATTTTGCGGGGATCGCCTTCCCGGTATTCTTCATCGGGATAATTTTTATTACAGGCATAAAAATACACGCCGTTTTTCTCGCAATACTCCACCGCTTCCTGTAGCAACCGGCCTTCGCGCATGGTCCACAATATCAATTTGTGGTGTTCTTCCTGCTGCAACTTCCGCAGAACTTCCAGTGCAAACGGAATGGGTTTTCCGATTTTCGGATATTCATGTTCTACGATTGTACCATCAAAATCTACTGCTATTGTCATTCGTTTTTTATGTTTATTTACTTACAGTTTAAGTGTATCGTCGAAATTCACCCGGTTCACGATGGAGCGTCCCAAGGTGATTTCGTCGGCATATTCGATTTCATCGCCCACAGAAACACCCCGTGCCAGAACGGATATTTTCACCGCTTTGCCCGATAGTTTCCGGTAGATATAAAAATTCGTCATATCGCCTTCCATCGTGGCGCTCAGCGCTAATATGATTTCCCGAACGTTTCCGTCTGTTGCCCGTTCCACGAGGCTGTCTATCTGCAAATCGCCCGGGCCGATACCGTCCATTGGAGAAATAATTCCGCCCAAAACATGATAGAGGCCGTGAAACTGTCCGGTATTTTCAATCGCCATTACTTCTTTGATGTTTTCTACTACGCATACCAGCGAAGCGTCCCGCGAGCGATCGCCGCAAATATGACATATTTCTTCGTCGGATATATTGTGGCATATTTTGCAATAATTGATTTCCCGGCGGAGGGCGATAATCGTATTGCCAAAATATTCGACTTCTTCGGGCGTTCGTTTCAATACATGAAGAACCAACCGCAAGGCCGTTTTACGACCGATACCCGGCAATTTGGCAAACTCATTGACCGCTTTTTCCAATAAACCGGAAGGATATTTCTGTATCATCCGTTCATCTAAATTTGTACAAAAATAAGCATATTATCCCGATTTGCCAACAGCGAAGGCTCTCCAAAGCGCATCATTTTCGGGAACCGGCGCCGTAATTTCGATTTCCTTTTTGGATACCGGATGGATAAACTGCACTTTCCGCGCATGAAGGCTGATACCGCCGTCGGGATTGGAGCGGTCATAACCATATTTCAAATCGCCCCGGACAGGGCTTCCGATGGCAGACAGCTGACAGCGGATCTGATGATGCCGCCCGGTTTTCAAATCAATTTCCAGCAAGGAGTAACGGTCGGAACGGTTGATTACGCGATACGTCAAAACCGCTTTTTTAGAATGCGGCTTTTCGTTCACGGAAGCGTAGGATTTGTTTTGTTTTTCGTTGCGAATCAGATAGTGCGCCAATTCTCCTTCCGGTTGCGGCGGCGGAATTTTCACAATTGCCCAATACGTTTTCTTGATTCGGCTTTCACGGAACATCGCATTCATCCGTTCCAGCGCCTTGCCGGTCTTGGCAAAAAGGACTACGCCCGAAACCGGACGATCCAAACGATGCGTAACGCCGATAAACACTTCGCCCGGCTTGTTGTATTTCTCTTTCAGCCATTGCTTAACGGTTTCGGAAAGAGGGACGTCGCCGGTTTTATCGCCTTGCACAATCTCGGAACTCGTTTTGTTGACGGCGATAAGATGATTGTCTTCGTAGAGAACCGTCATCAGGTATTCATCCCGCCATCGACCTGAATGACTTGTCCGGTAATATACGACGAGAGGTCGGAAGCTAAATACAAAGCCGCATTCGCCACATCCGCAGGCGTTCCGGCGCGGCGCAGGGGAATTTGTTTTTCCCATTCGGCACGAACGTCGTCCGAAAGTTGATGCGTCATTTCCGTAGCGATAAATCCCGGAGCGATAGCGTTAGCGCGAATCCCGCGCGAACCCAATTCGCGGGCAACCGATTTGGCCAAGCCTATCATTCCCGCTTTGGAAGCCGAATAGTTTGCCTGTCCGGCATTTCCGTGTACGCCTACCACCGAACTCATATTGATAATGCTACCCGATTTCTGCTTCATCATCACCGGCGTAAGCGCATGGATGAAATTGAACGCCGATTTCAGGTTGACGTTGATTACCAAATCCCATTGCGCTTCACTCATTCGCATCATCAGCCCGTCGCGGGTAATGCCGGCATTGTTGACCAGAATATCGATGCGTCCGAAATCCTTCGCGATAGCTTCTACCACTTGGTGGGTTTCTTCGTACTGGGCGGCGTTCGACGCATAGCCTTTCACTTTTACGCCGAGCGCTTCGATTTCTTTAGCCGTAGCCAAGGCGTTTTCATCAATCGCCAAATCGGTGAAAGCAATATGACAACCCTCCTCGGCAAACCGGACGGCGATGGCTTTACCGATGCCGCGAGCGGCGCCTGTGATAAGCGCCGTTTTTCCTTCCAATAATTTCATGATTTTTTAATATGAATGAACGTTTTTCTTTCTTATTCCATTAAACAGTAGATTGACAATGCTTTCGCTGTTTTTGCTGCCGGACAGCGCAATTTCTTTGAGTACGCCTCGGATGTAAGGCACTTCCAGTCCCTTAAAAGCGTGGTGCAGGATAACCGCCATAGAAGCGGTATCGTCAATCGCAAAAATCTCTTTCCCGACGCCTTCGTTTAAAATCGCCTGTATATAACGGATTTCCCGTATGTCGAAATCTTTCCGGACATTTTCGACCCGCCATATATCGCGGAAGAAACGCGCTTTGAGCGTACCGTTCCGAAAAACGACTTGCCGAATCATGTCCGAACGCACGCGAATAAATTCGAGCAGTTTTTCATCCGCCGGAACGTCTTTTTTGACCACGGCTTCCAAAGCGTCGTAAAGGATGTTCAGTTCCGATTCGACGACGGCATGATAAATATCGGTTTTACTTTTAAAATAGGTATAAAGCGTGCGGCGGCCTTTCTGCGAAGCGGCCGCTATATCGTTCATGGTCGTATTTTCCACGCCGGTGCGGGCAAAGAGGAGGCGAGCCACTTCGATTAATTTATCCCGCGTTTTAACTATTGCTGTGGTCATAAGATGCACATTTATTTTATGAGTGCGCAAAAGTAGGGCTTTTTCCCGTATAATCCAAATGTATATTCGCGATACCGGACAAACTTGCAAAAATTAACTGATTTTTTATAACAAATGCTTTGTTATCGGTCAATTAAACTTTACGCGGTATGATTTTGTGCAGGCGCCTATCTTCCCCGTCGGGGAATCCTATCAATAGAAAAAGGAGTAT
>JAITAH010000298.1 GCA_031284225.1 Dysgonamonadaceae bacterium
AAGCAGAAAAATATACTTATTCCTATTTTAATTGGATTAACAATATTAATATGTCCCATTCTAATCATTTGGCTGTACAGTTTCGTTTTATGTAATGTGTTTAATTTGCCAATGACAGATATAAACACAATCTTGGGAGGTGTAATTGGTGCTGTAATAACATCAGTCGTTACAATTGTGATTGCTCGAAAAAAATTATAATTTACGACAAATTAGAACCATATTATTGGAGTGATTGTTTATAAATGGTATGTATTGAAGTAATTTATCGTATTTAGTATATTGCGTAGCTGTACGTTCATCATAGCCCATACTAAGCATTAATGCCGATAACAGATGGAATCTGTATATATGGGTAATTTGCAGATTATATTGTTTAATCAAATTCTGAATATACTTATATGAATAAAGCCATTGAATATGAAGTTGATTTTGAAATATGACGGAAGTAATGTTTGCCGCTGTTCTATAAACAGATTTTTGTCTATATTCAAACCCCCAACTATTTTCAAATTCTAAAATTAAAGTGCCGGAAGACTTCAATACGCGAGATAACTCTGATATTGTGGCAACAGCATCACAATAATTGACGACACTGCCAACACAAATTACTCCATTAAATAGATTGTTTGAAAAGGGAAGATTCTCTACGCTGGCTACTGTATATTTATCGAAATGTTCTATTTTATTTTGGGCAATATCTACGTGGTGTAAGTTACATTTCAACCCGTAGTCATTTCCGCCTGAACCTGCATTTAAGATATACTCATTTTCGTTAAATAGATGTTTCTTTAAACATTTCTCTATTTGGCATTTAGAATATAAATGCCAATAATCATCTTTATTCCATATTTCAGGTACATCATTATAAAATTGGCGTATTTTTTCAATATCTAATTTCTGCAATATAGCATCCATAATAAATAGTTATCAATTATTCGTCACAAAATTATACATTATTTTCTAAATAATACATTATTAAGAGATTACTTTTTGCAAAACTTTAAAAGTATGAATTTCCAATAACCTTTTTCCATGCATAAATACTATTCTTTGATATATCACTAAATTATCTCAAAGATGAAACTTCTGTTAAAGCGCAGATTCAAAGGCGAAACGTACACCATCGGCGACCTGTTTATCGACGGTAAATTCTTTTGCCACACCATTGAAGACCGTGTCCGACTGCTTCCGAAAATCTGTCCCGATACGCCCAAAGGTATTTCCTGCAAATGTAAGGAAAAGGTTTATTCCCAAACAGCTATTCCGGCAGGGGAATACAGGGTAAGCATGGCAATCAGTCCGAAATTCGGGCGGGTATTACCCCGCCTGCATCGCGTGCCGCATTTCATTGGCGTACTTATTCACTCCGGCAATACCGAAGGCGATACGGCAGGCTGCATCATTGTCGGCGACAATACCGTCAAAGGGAAAGTTACCGCTTCCCGTGCCGTTTCCGACAGGCTGAACGCCATTCTCGGCAAGGAAAAAGACGTCATCATTGAAATTATCTGAATGGCAAGCAACCGTCTCAAACCGCCCAAATCCATCCGCATTGATTTCAAACCTTCGCCCAGACAGTACGAACTCTGGAAACTGCTGCAACCCAACGCTTGTCCCCTTTGCGGAAGCGGGATTGAACAGGTACTGATTGGGTATGACGTCAACCGAAATCCGCAGTACAAACCGGAATGCCGGAAGTGCCGCAATCAGGATTTACCGCAACTGATACTGGGCGGAGGCGCTGCCGGTGGAGGAAAATCGTACGTTGGCAGCGTTTGGCTGATCAGCAGTTGCATCCGGTTTGAAAACCTGCGGGCGGTTGTGGCGCGAAAAACCCTCAAATCCCTGAAAGAATCCACATGGAACACGATTAAAAGCATTTTGAAGGACTGGGGACTGAAAGAGGACTTGAATTTCAAAATCAACAACCTCGAAGGAACGCTGACTTTCTGGAACGATTCCGTTATCATCATGAAGGAAATGGCGGATATCCCCAGCGACCCGAATTTTGAGCGTTTCGGTTCGGCGGAATACACCATTGCCTTTGTCGATGAAGTTTCGGAAATCTCGGAAAAGGCAATTGAAGTCCTGTTTTCCCGTTTGCGCTGGCGAACGCACGAAACGTTCAAAACCTCCCGGATGCTGATGACCACCAACCCGACCGTAAACTGGGTGCGCTCCCGGTTCGTACAGGATGAAAACGGCGAAAAAGTCATTACCGGGGAAGGCGAGGCTTATGTGCCTTTTTCCGTTTATGACAACCCGAATATCGCTTTCCGGCAAACCTACGAAGCGGCGCTGAATAAAATCCGCGACCAGGCGACCAAAGAACGACTTTTATATGGGAACTGGGATTTTGTAGAAGCCAATGAGATGGCGATTTACAGCAGTTTCGACGGTTCAAAACACCTGATTACCGGCTTGAAGGAACAGGTCTATAATCCGGCAAAAACGCTCGTTACGGTTTGGGATTTCAACGTAGCGCCGCAAATGTCGTGCCTGACGGCGCAGATTGATTACGAAAACAAAAAGGTGTATGTTTTGGAAGAAGTTTTGGGAAAACCCGAAAACAGGGAAAACAACACGCCGGCTTTGGCTCGAAAAATGAAAAACAAACTTTATCGCGATAAGCACATTGGCGGCGTGGATGTAACCGGCGACCCGGCAGGATTGCAGCGTTCAACGAGCAATGAAGACGGCGTAAACAATTTCACGATTATTTTGGATACGCTGGGTTCGGGCGTCTTGCGTCCCAAATTGAAGCTGTTGAAGAAACAGCCGCCGCAGGTAACCCGCTGTGATTTTGTCAATGAAGTGTTTTCCGGTCTCGACGGCTGGCAAATCCGGATGGACGTCCGTTGCCGGAAACTGACCGAAGATTTGATTTACCAGCTCAAAAACAAAGACGGCACAAAAAACAAGCAGAAAGTAACCGACCCGAAAACCGGCGTTAAATATGAAAAATACGGACACCTTTCCGACTGTCTGGATTATCTGCTGTGCTATTATTTGCGCGACAACTGGCTGTCTTTCAAAAATGGAAACGATAAATCGACAACCGTTTATACGACTGTCGCGGCTTATGACGGATTTAACTATTAAATGATTGAAAAATATGTACAAACGATTTTTAAACGATAACGACTATTTAAGCGTGATTGCCGCAGAATCCCTTGAGCAGATGACGCGCGGAAACCACGACCGTTTCATTCAAGCCGAAGAAGCGGCGGAAATGAGTATCATCGAATACCTGAGTGAAAATTATGAAATTGAACAGGAATTGAATAAAGGCAAATACATTGCCGCTTACGACCGGAAAATTACTTTTCCGGTGGGCGCACATGTTTATTTTGACGGAAGAATTTGTGAAGTCATCCGTTCCATCAGTGGCTACAGGGCGCCTGTGGACAGGGATTTCTGGGAAGAGGATTTTGAAACAAATACAGAACCGGCAACAATCCCCAACTATTCACAGTTTGGAACTTACTACAGGAACGATATTGTTTCCTGTAATGATGTCTTTTATAAATGCCTTACTGAAAACGGTTTTAAGTTCGGTGATATCCGCATTCCAATGGTCAGCGGCTGGATGGAAGCGCAATATGCAGACTGGCAGCCGGTACATTATAATCTTTGGGAAATTGTCAAATTCGACGAGGCTTTTTACACGCTTCTCTCACTTGAAAACTTTGACAACAGCATCAATCCCTTAGAATCGGATAACTGGGGAGCGATTGCCGATTACTCGCCGGAACAGAACGGATATGAATTGTCTGAACATGAATATGTTGTCTATAACGGCAAAGTTTTTTATCCCGAAACGGACGTCAATGCCGATGTGCCGGAAATTGGCAACAACCTGTCGCCGCACGACCCGCGAAACAACAACCTGAAAAAGCATTTTGTCCGTTTAGCGGCATACGAACTTGCCAAGCTGATAGCGCCCAACAATGTGAGCGTTGTCCGGATGCGGGATTATGAAGATTCCATGAAATGGCTGTCCGATGCTTCCAAACTGAAATTGAACCCGCAAATTCCACGCAAACTGGCAGAAGATAAAAAGCCGGTTACAGACTGGCAAATGGCCACTTTCCAAACGGATTATGACCCGTATAAAAATCCGTGGCTGACCTAAACGCTTGTATCAACCCTGCAAGTTAGGGTTTCATCGGAAAATTGAATTTCAAACAAGGCTTCGCCGGTTTCCTTATCTGTAAATTCATCAAGAAAGCCCTGCGCTTTCATTTCATCAATAATGGTTTGTATCAGAGCACGTTTGTCCTGAGCGTTGTCTGATTGTGAAGAATTTTGTTTTTCAGTCATTTTCTTTAATTTTAATTAGTTGCTATAACAAGGAAAGAAAAAGCGTGGAGCATCACCTGTTATGTATCCAGGAACGACCAAATCCCTACGCACTCAACAGGAAAAATGCCCACGCTAAACGTGAGCATTTAACCTATATTTCTAAGTGCGTATCTTCAATTGGTCGTTTCGGATACACTCGAAATTATAAGCCAAACGCTAATTCTTCATTAAATCTCGGTACAAAAGTAATGATTTTTACGTAATATTCTCTAAAAATCAGTTACCTTTGACATCGTAAGTTTCAAAATACAGTTTCAAAATGGACCGGAAAGAAGAC
>JAITAH010000262.1 GCA_031284225.1 Dysgonamonadaceae bacterium
CAACCAAACAGAACCACGCATTTCCACCTGGTACCGTCCCAAACATAAATTCCTTTGGTTGACAGAGTGGTATTATACACAGTCAGCCCAATAAGGGCTGTAGCGTCTTTACTTTCACCGGAAATATCAACGAGGCTTCCCATGTCCGTCAAAGCCACTCGGGGCAACAGCAATCCTCCGTTGGAAGTTTCCGTGTTCCGTAAATCCAAGACGGCGCCAGTTGCAGGGCTATCGGTTGCAGAGCCTCCAATTAACACTTGTGCATTCACACTTGCTGCACTCAACATCGTGAGCGCCAGCATAAAAAACATCATCTTTCGCATGTTTTAAAAAATTTAAATTAATATTTATTGTTTATTTGAAATGGTTCCGGTAAAGACAACCGGCGTTAAAACATGAGAACGATGAGAAAAAAATGATTTTCTTTATTCGAAAAGTTGCCTTTACCTTCACCATGTATGTGTATCAAAACTATTTAAAAATGAAAAGCGTGGAACTTCAACTTTATTCGTCTTAGAGGTTCTCGAAAACCCATTTGTGCAAATAAGTTAAGCCCACGCATCCAACGTGAGCGTTTACCAACTTACTCTTGCACAAATTAAAATTTTCGAGATTTCTAAGACAAGAATAAAAGCTAACGCTTTCTCAATTAATATGTAATGTTAAAAAAATACTGTCTGTGTCTTTATGAAAATTTTAATTAAACATTTTATGTTAAAAAATCGTACAAATTTAGTTAGATTTTTTTGAAAAACAAAAAATATCGCACAAAACAATTGTAGAGACGTTGCGCGCAACGTCTCTACTTATCCATAAATTTCTGTCCGTATGTCCGTAAATTTCTATCCGCATGGAAATTTCACGCGATGCGCATGGAAAAAAATTTCTGTCCGCATAGAAATTTACGGTGATGCGCATGGAAATTTGCGCCTGTGCGCATGGAAATTTACCTCTATCCCGTTAGGGACAGAAGGCGCGGAAGACCGAAGGTCTTCAAATTGAATAACCCCCAATGAAGCGTAGCGATTGGGGGCAAACGAAAGCCCGGTGATCTATTCAACCCCGAAGCGGGTTGAATTATTGAATTGAAATTGAAGACGAATTGTTCAACCCCTGAAACGGGGTTGAAGAGCGGGATAGAGATTCTTCTACCCCCAATCGCTTCGCTTCATTGGGGGTTATTCAATTTGAAGACCTTCGGTCTTCCCCGCACAAAATAAATCTTGCGCTTGGCGAAACGCATCGGTTTTTATTCGTACCGCAACGCATTAATTGGGTCTAATGAAGCGGCTTTTTTTGCCGGATACCAACCAAAGAATATGCCGGTGGCGGCACATACCAAAAACGACAGCCCAACTGCCGGTATGCTGACGACAAAAGCCCAATTCAATCCTTTGGAGGTAAGATACGAGAGGAGTAAACCTAATAAAATCCCAATTATCCCTCCTATCAAGCTTAGGATAATACTTTCGCATAAAAATTGCAACAAGATGTCCCTGTTTTTTGCACCGATGGACATGCGTAATCCGATTTCTTTTATTCGCTCGGTGACGGTCACATACATGATGTTCATAATCCCTATTCCTCCTACGATTAACGAAATAGAGGCTATCGCCGCCAACAAAACGGTGAGAAAACCGGTAATGGAATTCATCATTTCCAACATTTCTTGTTGGGTGCGGACATCAAAGTCGCTTTCCTGAGCCGGTTTCAATTTGTGTTCGGCACGCAAAATAGCTTCAATTTCTTCGGTTGCCTGCTTCGCTGTTTCTTCCGAACGGGCAGAGAGCATTATCATGTGGATATAGTTGATGGCTAATATCCGCTTTTGTACGGTGGTATAGGGGGCAATGACGATGTCGTCCTGATCTTGCCCCATTTGGTTTTGCCCTTTGCTTTCGAGGACGCCGATGATTTTGAAAGGTATCTTATTGAAACGGATGTTTTTCCCTAATGGATTTTCTCCATTAGTGAAAAGGTTGTTAACTACGGTTTTTCCAACTATGCAAACTTTTGCGGAACTCTTTATGTCCTGTTCGGTAAAGTTTGTTCCGGATGCTATTTGGTATTTCCGGATGGAAAGCAATTCCGAATTTCCGCCTTGTATGTTGCCGGGCCAGTTGTTGACGCCGTTGACTAATTGCCCTGTGGCGTTTACTAAGGGAGAAACGGCGCTTACTTGTTTTGCATGGTTCCGAATGGCTTCCGCATCAGTGGCTTTCAAGGTTTGTACATTAGACGAGCCAATGTTTACGCCTCCTTGCCGCTGACTGGTGCGCATCACCATAATCAAATTGGTTCCCATCGTGGAAATCTGGTCGTTGATGCTTTGGGAAGAACTTTGCCCGATGCTGACCATCGCTATGACTGATGCAATGCCGATAATAATACCCAGCATGGTGAGAAACGCCCGCGTTTTGTTGCGAAGCAATGCTTTACAGGCTATTTTGAATAAGTTTGAAATGTTCACGTTTTTAGAGTTATGAGTTATGAATTATGAGGTTATAATCGTTCCGTCTCGTAACCGGATGGTTCGCCCGGTAAAGGCGGCAATATCGGGTTCGTGAGTGACGAATGCAATGGTTTTTCCTTCTTCATTCAGTTTTTGAAATAAGTTCATGATTTCGTAAGAAGTGCGTGTATCCAAATTTCCGGTGGCTTCGTCGGCTAATAAAATAACAGGGTCGTTTACTATGGCGCGGGCAATAGCTACCCGTTGTTGCTGTCCACCGGAAAGCTGGTTCGGCGTATGCGTCATCCGGTTTTGCAAACCGACCTGTTCCAATGCCCGGATGGCTCTTTCTTTCCGTTCTCTGCTCGAAACCGCAGGATTGTAAAGCAGGGGCAATTCTACATTTTCCAAAGCGGTAGTCCGGGGCAGGAGGTTATAGGACTGGAATATAAATCCGATTTTGCGGTTTCGCAAGATGGAAAGTTCGTCTTTTGTCCGTTGGCTGACGGCAACTCCGTCGATATAGTACTCTCCCGAAGTAGGCCGGTCTAAGCAACCCAGAATATTCAGCAAAGTCGATTTCCCGCTTCCGCTTGTACCCATAATACTTACAAATTCGCCCGCTTGAATGGTGAATGAAATTCCTTTCAGGGCATGCACTTCTTCGTTCCCGACTTGGAATATTCGCAGAAGTTGTTGTATTCGAATAATTTCAGTCATAGTCTTTTTCCTGTTATTATCTACGCGGAGGTTTCGGCATGAGGGGATTGGAGGCCGGTGTTTCGTTGATTTCCTGTTTTCCGACGGAAACCGAACGGATGACAGTGTCGCCGGCTTTTAATCCTTCTTCAACAATAGTGTTCACACCATCCGACAATCCGGTTTTTATATCCCTGCGAACAATTCCCTCCGGTGTTTTCAGCCAAACCGCTTTCGGGGAAAAATCCGGAATTTGTTGTGAAGCATCCGGAATTTCCGGTTTCATTTTCAGGTGAACAAAAACTTCTTGTCCGGGAGTGAAATGCAGGGCTTCCGACGGAACGGTTAAACCGGTTTCCGTATCTGTAATAATGGTAATGTTTGCGGTCATTCCCGGAAACAGTTTTTCTTCCGGATTGGGGGCTTCTACTATTACGGTGTAGGTGACTACATTGTTTGTTACCGTAGGTTGCAGGCGTATTTGGTTGACGACGCCTTCGAATGTGTTGTCGGTATAAGCGTCAACGGTAAAACTGACTTTCTGCCCTAAGCGGACGCGACCAATGTCGGCTTCGTCGACGTTGGCTTCCACTTGCATTTTTTTCAAGTCGTTGGCTATCGTAAACAGGGTCGGCGTATTGAAAGAAGCGGCTACGGTTTGCCCTTGCTCGACGGAACGGTCGAGGACAACGCCGTCGATGGGGGAATATATCTCTGCATACGACAGATTGACATGGGCTTGATGCAGGTTGGCTTTAGCTTTTGCCAAAGCGGTTTCGGCCTGTGTCAGGCGATTAATCGCTTCTTCGAAAGCGACTTCGGTTGCCGCCTTTACATCGTACAGTTGTTTGGAGCGGTCGTAACTTTGTTGTGCATATTTCAAATCGCTTTCAGCGCTTGTCAAACTGGCTTTTGCTTGTGTAACCTGTTCGACAAGTGTCGATTTGTCTATTTCCGCCATCAATTGTCCTTTTTTTACCTGTGAGTTATAGTCCACAAATATTTTTTCGATTACTCCCGAAACTTGTGTTCCGACTTCTACTTTATCTACCGGTTGCAAATAGCCGGTAGCGGTTACGGTGATTTCAATCGTTTCTTCCTGTACCTGAACGGTATGAAATTGTATTTCCTTGTTGCCCGGCTTTTTCAGAAAAAATACGAATAGAAGGATTGCAAGGATTAAAATACCGGTAAACAGGATTATTTTCTTTTTCATCTGTATATAATTTGTTTTACATTTTTACTTGAATGCCCATATATACATCCAGTATTTTACGTTTCAGCATAAATTCGTATTTACTTTGGATATAGTCGTTCAGGGCGTTGATATAATTATTTTGCTGTTGCAGTAAATCGACTGCCGTAATGGTTCCGAGTTGAAATTGCGCCCGGTAAACATCAAACGTTTTTGAATAAGCGTTTTGCTTGATATTCGTTGTTTGATATTTGTTATAGGCAGATACCAGTCCCTGATATTCCGCAGCAACCGTTTGCCGGACGTCCAGTTCGGTTTGTTTTTTATCCAACTCAGCTTGTTGCAGGGCAATCCGGCTTTGCGTCACTTTCGATTTGGTGCGGCTATTGTCGTATATCGGTATAGAGAGCGAAATCCCGATTTGTTCGTTCAAGCGGTCGGAAAGTTGAGCGCCGAAACGGTTGTAATCGTCGGCATGTCCTGTCCCTATGCTTCCTTGAAGGTTGATCGTCGGTAAATAATTGGCTTTAGACATTTTAAATCCTATTTTAGCAATGTCGATGTTGTAGCTGCTGATTTTCAAATCGGGCAACGAAAGGAAAGTCCGGTTCATGACTTCATTCAAAGGAGGCAAGAGGGACATTTCCAGCAGGGAAGCAGTGTCGGGATAAATGATTTGGAGATTGTTTTCGGGGGATATGGATAGTAATACTTTCAGATTCAGCAGGCTGTTGTCGCGGGATATTTGCGTATCGACCAAATTGTTTTTGTCGTTGGCGCATTGCGCTTCCAGCAGCAAGTAATCGCTTTCCAGTATTTTACCGAATTGAAATTGTTCTTTACCCTGTTTCCATTGTTCTTCACTGGCTTCGAGAACGGCTTGCTGGTATTTGAGCAATTCTTCATTACCCAGTACCGTCAGGAATGTTTGCAGGATTTGAATCGTTAAATTGTTTTCATATTGGGAGGTCTGGTAAGAAGCTTGTTCCATTTTCAATTTGTTCTGTTCGATGGTATTCGAAATGTTCCCGCCCTGATAAAGGACAAGATTGGTGTTTAAGCCGTAATTTCCGGTCCATGAAGCGCCGTTTTCTTTATTATTGTTCAGATTTTCATTGAGGGAAACATTCAGGCTGGGGAGTCGTTCTTTCTTGGATTGCTTGTATGAATCTTCCTTCACATCTTCCGACAGTTTCAAGGATTGGAGATTGTAATTGTTGGTCTTCGCATAATACAGGCAGTCTTCCAGCGTGAAACGGTAAACGGGAGGACGAGCTTCCTGCGCATCGGCTGTTCCTCGCGTTATCCCGATAATAGCGGCAATAAAACCTAAAACAAACTTTTTCATTCTATCAATTGTTTTTGTACGGAACAAAAATAGAGAGAAACCCGGCTCCGGTTGTTAAGAAAAATGCCGAAACGGATAAAATAGGGATTAAAGTGAATAAATAAAGGGATAAAGTGAAGAAATTTTGTTCATGTCGTGTACCCTGTATTTTTACGCTGGAAAAAAAATCATTTCATGTATTTGGAAATCGCAGATTTTCATGTAATTTTGTCATAAACAATAAATGCTTACAAAGATAAAACAAGGTTATGAAAAAAAATATTAACTTACCGGTTTATATCTATTTCGCTGTTGCAATAATACTGATTATCGTTTTATTTCCAAGGGAAGGAAAATTCAGATATTCTTTTGTTCAAGGAAAACCATGGCAGTATGGATTGCTTACCGCATCGTTCGATTTTCCGGTTTATAAGTCGCCGGAACAATTAAAATTAGAAAAAGATTCGGTAATGAATAATTTCACTCCTTATTTTCAGTTAGATACAGATGCGTATTCAAAACAGTTAGAACGATTTAATGCCGATTATATGCATTATGATAAAAAGTATTGGAAGC
>JAITAH010000311.1 GCA_031284225.1 Dysgonamonadaceae bacterium
TGTTCGGTCGTGAAATTACCGGTAATGGATGAGGTTCCGCCGGAGATTTCCGCTTGTACGGTCGGGAAGGAATATACTGCATCGTCCAACACAATAGCCACTTGTCGTCCGATATTTTCCTTGGTCAGGCGCGCCCAGGTTTTAGCCGCTTCGCTTTTCATCGTCATGCTGACTTCGGCATAACGGCTGTATTGGCTGAAATTGTCGCTGGCGTCCTGAATAACATCCCCGCTCAATACGGGTTTCGGTTTACCGTCGATATAATTAATTTTCAGAGCGACTAATTCGTAAATATCGCTGTCTTCCGTGCGGGGTTTCACCGTCCATTTCAAGCTGATACGGTTAGCGTCCAGCAGCGCTTTTACTTTCGTATTGTTTAGATAAGCATTGATTTTAGGCATATTGCTTTTCTTCGAGGCGCTTATCACACACGCTTGATACGGTTGCGAAGGATTTAATCCTATCAGAGCAAATAACGGCCATTGCGAATTTTCGATGGCTTGTTCGTCGATAGGATGGGTTTCTTCGGCGGCTGTTGCCGATTGCTTATCCACAGAATCGCCGCTTGCAGAATCGATTTGCGCTACGGCTTCCGGCGCTTTCGTAACCAGCGTGTCTGTATCGGTGGCCGGCGCGCCGGCATTTTGATGAGCGAATTGAATAGAATCGCGAATAATATTATTGGCGGCGATTAATGTTTGATGAATTTCCGATTCGAAATACGTTTCCCAAAATTCAAGATTTGCTGTTCCCTGCAACAAATCGCGCACGCGGTCAGGGTCTTTTACGCCCGGAAGCTCGATTGAAATCTGGCCTTCCTTGTTGGGCATCCGTTGTATGTTCGGCGCTACCACCCCGAATTTGTCGATACGGTTGCGGAGCACGTTGAAAGAATTGTCATACGCGCTGGTCAATTCGGTACGCAGAACGGCAATCACTTCTTCATTGGTGTTTTGCGGGCGGATTTTATCGCGCAATTCATAGGTGCCGAAGATAGCGGATAGTTTGGCATTGGCGTCCAGTTCGCGGTAAGCGGCTGCAAAAGCGGATATAAAATCGCTTTGACCTTTATTTTGAGCGTCGGCCGCTTTTGCTAAGGCTTGATTGAAAGTCGGATCGGGATTATTGTCGGCCAGGGCTTTCAGCACGTCCACGGCGGTAATTTCCATAATCACGTTCATACCGCCTTTCAGGTCAAGGCCTAAATTAATTTCCATTTCGCGGCATTTTTCAAGGGAATAGCCCAGCCACACTTTTTCTTTCGCCAACGAATCGAGATACTGATTTTCCAAAACCGGAATGCCGCCGGAATATTCTTTGGCTTGTTTATAATACTTATTGGTTACTACCGTAAATGATAAATAGAAGATACTTACCAGAGTAAGCGCAATCGCAAGAAACTTTATAAATCCTTTTTGCATTTGAATTTTATTTTATTTTTTTGACATTGAATTACTAATTGCCGGGTTCTTTTTTTTTCAGCGCGCAAATATACTCTTTTTTGGAATATTTTACAAATTAATACCTTATTGTTTTATAAATTTTATCTTTGTCTGTTCGACAGAAAGCAAATAAACGCCTTTTTCCAGATTCGAGAGGTCGATAGGGCTGTCGGTTTGTTCGTCGATAAGCGTTTTGCCTGAAACAGAAGTAATCCGCACCTGTCGTTTTCCGCTTATACCTTGAATATATAATAGCTTGCCGGCCGGATTGGGATAAAGGGTGATTTTTACGTCATCAACCGCCCCGATACCGGTAGCCTCGGCATTTTCATTAGCGGATATGTTCATCCAGTTGAAACGGATATTGTTTCCCGCCAGGCAGACCAGACGGATTTTCTGTTTTCCTGCTTGTAGAGGCAGGAGGTATTTTTTCGTTACCCAGCCGGATCCTGACGATGGTAATTCCCAATCGGCAATAAGGGTGTTTCCGCCTTCGGTTTGCAGGGCGCATCGACTGTTCGCAGAAGACGAATAACGCAAGAAAAGATAATACGTTCCGGCGGCGGGCGCCTCGATATTGTAATCCAAATAATCGCCGCTGTTGAAATCATAGACGTGAACAATACCGCTCGCATCGTCTGTTTCTTCCAAGTGAATCCCTTTCATCCGGATGTAGTGATTGGCTTGAATGCGAGTTTGCATGTTGTGATAAAAAGTATCGTCATACGAAGAAAGATAATTGAAAATCTTTCCGTTTTCGGTTAAAATACCCGTATGTCCATTCAGTAATTGCATCCAAGGGAATTGCGGTGTGGCATTATTTTCGCTTGTTTTAGCCATAAACCAGGCGTAGCGCGCCACCATCGGTTCCGTTTCCAGAAAGTCGAAAGCATCCACGAGATATTCACGTTGGATTTTTTTCATTGCGGCGTCGGGCGTTCCGCTGCGATCGTCCCATGCGCAAAATTCGGTTAACCAAATCGGTTTATTGTAATACCGGATGTATTCCTGAACGTAGCCGATGAGCGCCTCGCTCCAACCCATGTAGCAATGCAAAGCGATTCCATCGACTTCATCCATAGGGACTAATTGAAAGAACGCATCGAGCCATTTTTTAGGCGTACCCCATTCCGTCCAACCGCTGTAATTCAGGGCAGGGGAAATGACTTTCAATCCCATTTCGTCGGCGAGCGCCCGGATTTCGGGCCAGAGAGCCGCTGCCTGTTGCGGTGTTAAATTGGATTGACTCTTAAAATTCGGTTCATTGAATGTCAAAAGATATTTGCAGTTAGGATGATCCTGCACATAGTTGCGGATCAGATTCGGATTCCAATCATTTCCCCAGCGCATGGGACAGTATTCGATATTGTATTTATCAGATACATAAGCGCCCATGTTTCCGGGGGAATTTCCCCAGTCGTAAAACCAGGACATCCCGGTATGCAGGGCGTCAAAATCGGCTTCACGCAAATTCGACATACAGGCGCCGCGCTTTCCGCTCTTCGTTTGTGCATTGGCCGCACAGCAACAGCCTGCACAGAGCAAATAAAGAAGTATTTTTCTCATCCTGTAAAAAATTAATACGGGTACAAATATAGTGGAAATTCTGTTATTTGCTAAATGCAATGCGAAATGCGCATTTATTCCGCGAGAAAATGTGATTAATGGTTAATTGATTAATGATTAATTAATTGTTAATGAAAAAAATAAGTAAGACGAAAGAGGGAGCAGAATTATATGGCCGATAAAAAATATCACAAAGCCACGATCTCTTCCTCCAGAACCGTCAGTTTCTCAATACCGGTTTCCGTTACTAAATACGTATTTTCAACGCCGACGGCGCCCGTTTCGGGGATGACGAATTTAGGCTCGTAGGCAAACGTCATTCCCGGTTGCAGGCGTTCTTGCGAGCGGCCGGTCAGTACCGGCAGTTCGTTGATTTCGACGCCGACGCCGTGTCCGGTAAATTTGGCCTGTTGCCGAACGCCCATAAAACAGTTTCCGAATCCGGCGTCGGCGGCGCTTTGGAGCGATTGCTCGTAGAGGACGGCGCAGGACAGACCCGGTTTGCCGTTGTCCGTCAACCACCGGTGCATATTGATAGACGCTTGATGTGCCTGGTAGGCCTGGTCGGGAAGCGTACCGTAAGCATACACGCGAGTCATATCGGTGATATAGGCGGTGAAATTGCCGGCCATATCCACCATCACCGATTGTCCTTTTCGGATGAGGCTGCCGTTGGCGCCTATTGGGAGGCCGGCATGCGCTCCCCCGCCGCCCAGAGCAAAATCGTAGGGCGAAGGAGCGGCCGCATTCGGGCCGGTCAGCACGCTGCCCATAAAAATATCCATATTGTTGCCGAACGCGCGGAAAATCCCGATAGAACCGAGTTGCCGCATGATTCGTTCGATTTCGTATTGTAAGTCCAAATCCGTCATTCCGGGAGAAAA
>JAITAH010000414.1 GCA_031284225.1 Dysgonamonadaceae bacterium
CATGCAATTTTTTTGCCGAAAAATTTGGGACTTAAAAATAAAGCGCTATCTTTGCACCGCAATTGGGAGCAATTGCGAGTGAGAAAGAAATATGGTGTGGTAGTTCAGCTGGTTAGAATACCTGCCTGTCACGCAGGGGGTCGCGGGTTCGAGTCCCGTCCATACCGCCAAATAAATCCCTAACAGTCTAAAAATCAGGCTGTTGGGGATTTTGATTTTCTATTTTTGGCGACTTTTTGGCGAGATAATCCGGGATAAGAGAAAAGCACTCCAAAAAACCGCCGTCTCTTGAAGTGCTTCATTGCATTAAAAACAATACCTTTCGGCATTAATTTCAAGACAAAGATACTGATATTTTTTGATATTGAATTACAACAGATTAATTATTATCCGGATTAGGCGATGACCTAAGTCTGACTTACTCCATTACTGACAGCTTGTGATGCCGCCGAATTGACTGTTTTTGAAAATCTGAACGCCTGTATTCATAAAGCATTTCCCCTTTCTGCTAAAATTTTCATCAAGAAGTCCTCCAGAGATTTTGGATACTGATAGATATTAATCGTGTGTCCCGTTCCGGTGATTCCGGTAACGCCGTAGTTTTCCTGCACGTGATTGGTTTGCGTCGAAACATTATTGTCGATTCCATTTAGATTGTTTCCAACAACGCCTGTCCACTCGTTATTACTTGTGTTCTGCTCGTTTTCAGAAAGTCCTGTTGTGGCAGTCCCGTATACTGAGGACGCGTAGTCTTTTCCGTTTTCCTGCTTTATTTTTGCCTGTTGTGGCAGCAGGTTTATAAGATTGTCGTATTGTTTGACACTTTCGCGGTCGGACGTTACATTGGCGTTACTGTACTTCGCGCCGCTGTAATCTTTCATTGTTCCTAACATGAATGAAAAACTAAAGTAATTAAATGAAGAAAGGCTATCTTTCCCCGTTCTGTCAGGAACAATTACCGACCTTGCAGTACAGCAACCATTGGAGATTGATAGCCTTATATCAGCAGCGTATAACGCCGGATTTGTGACAAAAAAAAACGCCACACTTACAAGATTCAAAAATTTTGTTCCTGACAAGAACGCTACAAATGTACACCTTTTTTTGAACACTACTCTATTCATGCAGAAAAAATTTATACTTAGTTGGATCACACGGAAAAGGTATCGGAAAAGGGGTATCATTTATGCCCCCTTTTCAATCCACCCCACAAAAACTCTACTTTTTCAATCTTCATAGCATTTGCTACCGGACTGCAGCCGCTTTATGTCCTCAATATCCTTTGGACTTAGCGGTGTAGGAGAGAATATTAACCGTGTGCCATTCTCATTGATAAATGGGAAATCTTCCGTATCTGCATATCCGTCTCTTAATGTTTGCAGGAGCTTTATTTTCATCTCCCTGTCAATCTGTATTCTCATAATTCCAAATCTTTTATTAGTTCATTAATTATCATGTTTAACTGTTCATCTGTTAAGCGGTTCAGGTCTATTTTTGCCTCAACGCTTTGCATTTTGGGTACGGTGTACTGTAACAGTTTTTCAATGACAATCCACCGATCCTTCGGTTCTAATACCTTCAAATCCTTTTCCAGCTGACGCTGGTTTTTTCCAATTAATCCGGCAATCCACATTTTTACCTCTGCCGTCGTTTTATTTGGCCTGCCCTTTGGTCTCCCGCCGGGATTACCCGTTTGTCCTTTTTTCTGTGCCATATCAAAATATGTATTTAAATGTTATTTTCATATTCTCTCTAAATCAAATTGTTAATGTTTTCAGATCAATAAAGCCCTGTTTCATGCCGGATATGTCCACGCCCTGCATGGGAATGATCGTCGGTAAGGCAGAACGTTTATTGTAAGCCTCAACGCTCGGATAGACGGTATAAGTTATCCGACCGTCCGGCGGAGTAGGTATGTACAGCGTTCCGGTATCGGAAACATAAGCGGGATATTGGGCGTCTCGTTCCGGCGCTAACGGCGTTTCCGCCGGCGTTACTTTTAATGGGGCTTCCGCCAGCTGTGTCTGTTCGTGAAATTCAGTCGGGGAAAAACGTACAAGATAATCCGCCAAGTCAAAGCCCGCTTTACGTTCCGCTTCGCTCGCTTCGTTTTCTATCAAAGGAAATACGGACACGGTGCAGATAGTAGATAGCGCTTTTGCCTTTTCGCGCCATTCGTTATACTTTCCTGCATCCGGGAATAATGCCACCTTCCGGCCTTTCAACGGTTCGCAGAGTTTTACTGACAAGTTCCCGCAGCCGCCACAGGCAAGCCAAATAAACTTAGGCAAATAACAGCTTGCTATGATAGCCGTCTTTTCGCTTTCGACAATGGCAACCGTTTTATTATTACCATTCAACAGGTGTTCGCCGAACAGACATTGCGACAATTGGAAATCCGCTAACCTCAATACCGTATGCACCCATGATATTTTATTGACAGGTTCTTTCACTCGCTTTCCGGTTCTATTGTCATACTGCATAATCTTTCCGGCATGAATACGTCCGCAGCCGTCTACCTGCCAAAACACCGTTGCACCGCCCCAATATTTGGATGTTCCTATAAAGTAGCGTCGTATAGCTTCTTTTGTGGCTTCATCGCCGACTATACGGCACAAGTATTGAATAAGCCGGTTATTTTCATACCCTTGCAACGATTTCTTGAATACATTCGCATCAATATAAGAGGGATGGACTTCCGGCTTGGGTCTGTGTGTTGGTGACGGCTGAATTTTCAGCCGTCCGCCCTTTTCGGTATCAAAAGAAATATTGTTATCGGAAAGATACTGCTTCGGGGTGTAATGGTGTCCGCAATTATCCGCACGATCGCACTTGCCAACAGTGGAATGAAGCGGATCACCTGTCGTATTATCAATGTATAATACATAGGTTCTGCGACCACACTCCGGGCAGACGTTCTTCCCCTTTTTAGATAAACTGTATTTATAATTTTCCATTGTCTAATTGTTTTGCAAAAAAAAATGTTTATTTTCTATCGTCCGTTGCGTCCGTTGCGTCCAACTTTTTTTGGTTTTGGACGATACGGACGATTTGGACGCTCGTTTTAAAACTTTTTTTTCAGTACGGACATTCGTTTTTCTTTTCAATATAAACATACCTGTCGCCACTCTTTATTATTTGGAATCCTTTCGTCCGCAACCTGTCGGAAAACGTTCGATTGCTGCAAGCCCTGTATCCGTCTTCACAGCAGAAAGCCTTATATCGCTGATACAGTTCTTTCAGCGGCATACGGTCATTACTGCTTGGCTGATAATTATTTTCATCAATAAACATCTGAACGCTGTCGCTCTCGGTACGGTATTGTTTCAAAGTTTCGTCTATCGCGGTGCAGTCGGTAAACTTCTTGTTTGATAGCAAGCGTTTCAACCCGTCTAACACCCAGTTAAACACGCCGGCAAGTTCGCCGTCGATGATTCTCCGATGCAATTCTCTGTCCTGTTCTCTTGCCGGAATAGTAACATCGAAAGGAACGATAATAAACCGGCGAAAAAATGCATTAGTCTGCTCCGTATCCTTTGGCAATTCATTTGCGTTGAAAATCATCTTGGCGTAATTCCTGACTTCAAAAGGTCGCCCGTATGGGCTTCGTGCTGTAAAAGCCTCGCCGCTCGCCAGCTTCTTGAATAGGTCGCAGTTCATTTCCCTGCTTATTTCGCTGGCGTAGTTCAACAGCTTATTGGCTATTTCGGCTCGATAGTAACCCGTTTTATCCGTCAGGTCTGACAGTGGGTAGGTGCTCACATTTTCGCATCCCAACAACGCCGTCAATATCTCAAAGAAAACTGATTTCCCGTTTGCACCGTTCCCATAAAGAATAAGACACTTTTCAAACTTCAATCCGCTACCGTGACGGATAAACAAATATCCTGCATATTCCGATAGAACAGCCTGCGCCGTTTTATCAGGTAAAACCCTGTCGAGGTATTTTTTGAATATCGGGGCGGTCGCTGCGGCATCGTACCGGAATGGTAATTGATAGGTCAGAAAGTCGGCATTATTGAATGAACGTAACTTCTGCCGATCTGTCGTAACTTCAAACGTTCCATTTTGCAAATTGATTAAAACCTTATCCGGTGTAAATTCCGGCGGCTGCAAGTGAGCGGAAAAAAGGAATTGCTTATAAAGATCATCAACAAACTGACATTCTTTCGCCAAAACCTGTTTTGTCCCCAATTTCGCCGCGCAATCGGATAGAAAATGTTTTATATCGAGATCGGAAGAGCG
>JAITAH010000415.1 GCA_031284225.1 Dysgonamonadaceae bacterium
CCAAACGCGCCTGCGGAAAACGGGAAGAGAGATAAACATCGTCCACATTTTTGGCCGATATGATATGATCATACACAAATTCGCGCCGGTCGGCCGCCGTCATATCCGCCGACGAAGCAATGTTATGCAGTTCGTAATAGTCGCGCATGGCGGTATTGTTAGGAATAAAACAGGTATAATTTCCATACGCATTCAGCAATTCCGCTACGCCGGTAGCGTACATCAATTCCAAAAATTCCGAATATTGTTCCGGATTTTTTTCCAAAAAGGAGGTAATCAAATCTTCCTGATAAGTCGTGATATTTTCTTCGGCCATGTCCGTACAAGAATGAAAACACGGAACGGCAAGAAAACATGTAAACAGGATAACTGTGTATAAAATACTTGAATGTTTCATATCGAGTGATTTTTTATTTTCTAAGTAATAATGCATCCGATTCGGCATAATAGGGATTTTGCGTTAACGCAGAGTTTGACAATAATTCATCCCTATGAATAGGTAAATACAATGCGTCCATGACCGACAATTTAGTCAATAACACGTCGGAGTTCAGTACGGCATTCGGAACGATGTATTTGTTGACCATATCCCGCGATTTGCCTTCTTTTCGCGCCACACGCAATAAATCGAACCAGCGTTTTCCTTCAAAGAGAAATTCGCGTTGACGTTCCAACAATACCAAGTCGCGCATTTGTTCCCGTGTCGAATAATTAATTTTTAACAAGGGCGTTACCGTCGGATTGGATCGTACATACACTTTATTGACCAGCTCCAAGGCTAAATTCAGATTGTTATCGCCTCCCAATTCTACCAGCGCTTCGGCTTTCATCAGAAAAACGTCGGGGATCCGGTAAAAAATCCAATTACAGGCATTGACGTCCGAGGCCGACAGGTAACGATAATCGCCAGGTTCATTACCGTCTCGAAGATAGGCTACGTATTTAAAAATCCGGTAAACGCCGGTTTGAGCGCCGGTTTGAGCATAGGAATCGTAGCGGCGAACGTCTTCCGTCTGGTCAAATACGCCGGATTCCAACAGCGGGGAGGCGTTGATTCGGGCGGCGTCGCCGTCTCGTCCGTAGTAAGAACCCACTTTGTTATTGGGGGTATTTGTATCGAATTGCAATTCAAAAAGGCTTTCATCCGAATTTTCAAAATAAAACTGCTGTATAAAACTGTAGGACATACTCCCGCCTCCCTGACTGTGACCCACGTTGGAAGTAAGCATCAATTCGGAGCCGTTTAATTGCTGCGTGTTGACGGGTTCATTTTCATCCAAGATACTGGGTTCAATGGCTTCGCAGGCACGCACGCATTTTTCATAATAAGGCGCGCGTTCCGCTTCCGGCAAACCGGAGGCTTTCCACAAATACGCGTCTGCCAACAAGGCTCTCACGGCATTTTTAGTTATACGACCTTTGGTTTTTATCCGAATCGAACTGCTTCTCGAAGTGCTATATCCATGCGTAACAACCACTTCGCCTTCTGCCTGTTCGAGATCGGCAATAATCTTGTCGATAACGATTTCGCCGGAGGTTTTAGCAATTAAAAACGATTTATTATCGTCGTCGTAAGGAAAATCGACATACGGAACATCGTGATAAATGCGTATCAGATAGAAATACGCCAGGGCTCGCAAGGCTCTCGCTTCGCCTAAATCGACTTCCAGCATCCCCTGTGAATAGTCGGGATCGATATCGGTAATTTTCGGCGCACGATCTAAAATCCGGTTGCAATAATTAATCAACGTATAAAATGTTTTCCATTTCAATAAATCGTTGTCGGTTTGGATGGCCATATCCATGATGTCTTTCAAGGATTGACCGGTGCGGTTGTTGTCCTGCCGAACATTATCCGAACGAAATTCGCCCCCAATCAGGACAAGCTCCATAAAAGCGTCGGAAGTCATTTCTTTGTAACAGGCAAGCAATATGGATTGTACATCGGTTCGCGTTTTCCAAAAGTCTTCTTCTACCATCTTGTCGAGAGGCTTGGTATCCAGAAAATCCGAGCAGGCCGGAAACAGGAAAACCAAAATGACGGAAACGCTGACGAGTGAACGAGTGAAGCCCTGCATCCACTTATTGACATACTCTTGGGCGTTTATTAAACATGAATGTTTCATATTTTTCTGTTTATATTGTTTTTAAAATCCAAGATTCAGTCCAAACATAACATCCACCGAACGGGGGGTTGTCATATTATCGTAACTGATACCTCTATCGTTTTGAAAATTACCTACGCCTACTTCCGGATCCAGTCCTTGATATTTCGTAAAACACAAAACGTTTGTGAATGTCATATACAAAGTGAGTTGCCGCGCAGAATATTTTTTCAGGAAACTCGATGGTACGGCATAATTCACCGTCAGATACTTAAATCGAAGGAAAGATGCGTCTTCCACAAATCGGCTGCTGGGCAACCAGTTGTAACCGTCCTGATAAAGCGCCCGCGGAATAGGACGTTCATCGCCTTCCGTACGCCAGCGCCAGTTGACGGCAATGCTTTGATTGTTTCCTCCGTCCATGTTTTCGGCATAGCGGCGGGCTTGATTCACCACCTGATTGCCGTAGCGATAGTTGAAGAAAGATTTCACCGACAATTGTTTCCACCGGAAAGTTACGCTGCACCCGCCGTTGAATTTCGGATTGGAATTACCCAGATACACAATGTCCAACTCGTCGATATTTCCATCGTGATTGATGTCTTCGTAAATGGCGTCGCCACCCTGAAACTTGTAGTTTGTGCCGTCTTTTCCCTGGTTATATATCATCGGCAAAGGCAAACCGTTGCTTTGGAAAATAATGTCCCCGTTGGCATTGCGCGCCACCGGCATGGTTGCTTGTCCGGCATCGACCAAGGCTTTCACTTCGGGATCTGAATAACTTTCCACATTGTATTGATAAACGCCTTTGTAACGATAGCCGTAAATCGAACCGTAAGCCAATCCCAATTCGGCGCGTCCGATATAGTTAGCGCTCCGGTTATACGAAATCGTTTGATTGAATTGCTCTAAAATATCGGCGTCCATTTGCACCAAAGTATTAATCGAGTTGGCTATATTGAACGTAAAATCCATACTGAAATCGCCCGCTTTGATGAATTTGTTTCCTTGCAGATTGACTTCCCAACCGTTGTTGTCCATCACGCCGGTATTTTTTATTTTCAGTTTGTCGTATCCCGTACTGGTCGGAATAAGCGCATTGTTGAGCAACAAATCGCTGCTTCGTTCGCGATAGATATTGAAATCGGCCGTGTAAGTGTAATCTAAGAAAGCAAAATCGGCTCCCAGGTTAAGACCTGTCTTTTTTTCCCACCGCAAATTGCTCAAACGCAGATTGTCGGGGCGGATCGTTCCCACGTATCCGTACATGCCGTTGGGTACGTATTGGCTGTAATGCAGATAATTTTCTCCGGGAGTAGAACCGCTGACTCCCCAGCTGGGACGCAACGAAAGGACGTCCAACCATTTATTGGAAAAATCCATAAACGACTCGTTGGCAATGTTCCAGCGTAACGACAAACTGGGGAAATTCCCGAACTTACGATTGGAACCGAAACGGGTAGAACCTTCGCGGGTAAACGTCAAATAAGCGATGTATTTGGATTGGTAGGAATATTGCAACTGCCCCGACATGGTCATGGCACGCCCCTGACTAATTCCGCTCGCCACTCTTTCCCGATAGCCGGATGCGGAAGAAGCCAATTCCAGTGGAAGGCCGGAGGTAATAATATCTTCGCTGTTTGAGTTGGACGATTCCGAGTTAAACGAACCGTAAAGCCTTAACGAATGGTCGTCATTTTCAAACTTAGGATTCCATTGGAGGCTGACTTTCATTTTGGTAGAAACGCTTTTTGAACGATGGTCGTCTGCACGATTCACATCCGGGCTGTCCCAGGAATTGACATACAGTTCTTTCGGTAAAAACTTATGTACGTTGTCGTTATTCATATTGAACGAGACGTAACCTTCCAGGCGCAACATTTGTTCCCTCGGATCAAAAAAATCGTATTGCAAACGCAAAAGCGGATTAATTTTGTAGGATTTCAATTCGTTGGTAGCCAAATCTGCCAACGCCACCGGATTTCGCAACCACTTTTGCGCATCGGGGAAAGAACCGTTATCCAGCGATATTTTCTGTAAATGGTAATAGTCGCCGTTTTTGTCGTAAATACTCAGGTTGGGCATTTTTTTGTAAGCGATGTCCAGCAATTCCTTGCCGTTGACATAGTCGTGATCGGCTCGCCCGTCCTTCCAGTTTCTGTCTTGATCGGCGTAAGTAAACAAAAATTCGGATCCGAAGAGAATGCGGGACGAAATGTTGTAATCCAGCACAACATTGGAAGTGAAGCGTTGCAATTCCTGCTGGATGATAGTTCCTTTTTCTTTCACATAACCGCCGGTGATGCGGAAAGAAGCTTTTTCGCCGCCGCCCGAAAGCGCCACATAATGGTCGTGCGTAATCCCCGTTTGTGTAACGGCTTTCCGCCAGTCGGTATTTCCGCTGAAATAACGGCTTTCCGGGAACTGCGATTCCGTCAGGTAGTCAAATTCGGGAATGGAAGAGGCTTCCAATTGCCGGTTAAACATGGCTTCTTTCATCATCATGGTATAATCGTCGCCGTTCAACATTTTCAAACCTTCCGGTTGTTCTTTGAACGTCATTTTATACGTATAACTGATACGGGTCGCTCCGGGTACTCCTTTTTTTAAGGTAATCAAGATCACGCCGCCGGCTCCGCGAGATCCCCAGACGGAAGTGGCTCCGGCATCTTTCAAGACGCTTACTTCCAGAATATCGTCGGGATGGACGCTTAACAAGTCGCCCAATTGCTGGTCGTTCATGGTGGAAAAATCGACATTGCTGGTAGAAATATCATCCCGGGGGATACCGTTGATAACAATCAGCGGGTTAGAGCTTCCGGTGATGGACGCCGTACCGCGAATACGCATCGTCGTTCCTCCGCCGATGTTTCCGTTACCGACAATATCCAATCCGGCGATTTGCCCCTGCAATGCGTCGTCGATAGAAGTTATTTGCAATCCTTCCAGCTCTTTGGTATTGATTTTTTGCATGGCAAACGATATTTCGTCATGCGGAATATCCATTCCTCCGCTGGTGGACATCTTTTTCGCAACGATCACCACTTCTTTCAAGGTGGAATTTTCTTTCAGGGTAACATTAAATACTTTTTTCGTTTCGATATTCAATATCTGTGGTTCAAAACCGACGTATTTAAATTCCAAACGGTTTTTGACGCTCTTGACCTGCATGGAAAACTGCCCGTTCATATCCGTCATGGTATGACTGATAACCCGGTCGGTCTTGTCTATTTCCAACACGGCAACGGAAATCAATTCTTCGCCCATCTCGGATACGACTTTACCTCGAACGGGTTCGCCGCCGTCTTGCGCCCAAAGAGATTGACCGCACAACGCCATTCCCCACAGAAAAATATAGATTATTCGTCTTTTCATTGTATTTCTATTTATCATCTTCATTTATATTTCAACACTTCGTCTATTTGATGAATAACTGCAAATGAGGAAGTGGTCAAAGTATTATTCGTCGCAAACTGATAATCTCTTACCATCCGGTTGTAATATAGCGGATCGGAAGTCTGTACATGTACCGGACTCGCATTGCCCGCTCCTTGTACAGATAAACTCGCTCCATCGGCAAAAACCTTCAATTTCCTAAATTTTCCGGTTGGGCTGCCGTCGCTTCGACGTTCCAGATTAGCGGTTTCGTATTCCACCGGAGTTTCAAATTTGTCGGAAACATATACGGAATTATCCTGGAAGTGATAGCTTAAGAAATCGTATAAATTGGTAGCTTCGGACAGGTAGCGGCTATAATCCAGGTCTTTCAAAGCTTCGATATCGCTCCATCGCATAATCAGTTTATCGGCTATCGCTTTCCGGACGGCTTCGTTAGTCGGCACATAAACCGTGTAGTGATAGGTATTGAAGAAACGCACGTTTTCATCAATTCCTTTGCCATTGCCGCCGAAGATTAATCCGCCGGCCACTTTCTTCGAACCTTCTTTTATTTCTTTCACCTCAAAACAGAGGTCATAAAATTCCGAAAAATCATCCTGAGTCTTTAATTCCGCAGACGCAGATGTGAGCGGCATTTGCACGACTTTGTCCAGCAGATAAGTCGTTCCGTTCTGCATGTGGTAAGTATTAATAACCGAAATATCTTCGCCCCGGTCGATATTAGATCCGCCGGCCACTTTCAGATTTCCGCTTCCCTGTCCGGTAACGACAATGGTTCCTCCGGTTTTCGTTCGATAATATTTTTTGTCGGGCACAACGTCTTCCAATACAATATGATTATCCATGATGTCCATCATGAGGTAGTCTAAATAGCCTTTCGTTTTTTCGGAAGGTTTTTCCGAGAAGCTGCTGGAATATACGCCGATACTGTCGCCGTTCACCCACTGGGAAGCCTTCATCGAATTATCTTTGGGATCGATAAAGAAATGCAAGGTTTCGGGTTTTTTGTTCGCTACCGAATACGGATCTACATAATTAGTAAACATATCGTCCGTCGGCACAAAGAAACTGAAACGGTTGCCGGGTTCCATAGATAAGAGGTAGAGGTCGTATTGCAACTGGTTCACAATCCAGTTAAAGATGGTTGTTTTAGCGCCCATCAGTACCGGTCCGGTAACTGCAACGTATTTGGTTGGAGCATAAACGACGTCGGTTACATAAACAATTCCGTTGCTGCAAATGCCGGAATATCTTACATCGGAAGGTTTTGCCCCCATCGACGTTCCCATATTATCCGCCAAAGCAACAAACCGGCTGGGAGTGGCATTCAGAAATGATTGCATCATGTGGTGGTTGATCAAAATATCCAACACCTGATTGGGTACGTTGTCCCAAGTTCCATAGCGTTCTTTCAATGTCCGTCCCGCATCCGAATTGAAATAATTTTCCAACGCGGCATCGGTCGGCACAAACATGGCCGCCATATCTCCCTGAACGGAATTGCTTCCGATACTGTAAGACCTCTTAGCGGGACTGTATTTCAAATAAGCGTCTATGTTTTTTGGCATCAAAGCCATATCCGTCCAACTGCCGGTAGGTTGTTCCTGCGAATTGAAAAACCATTTCACGAAAATAGAATCCTGAAACTCCGGATGGATCCGCTTATAGGCGTTCGTGTTGGCCGCATCATAAACCGGATAGGAATAACG
>JAITAH010000016.1 GCA_031284225.1 Dysgonamonadaceae bacterium
TGAAAGGAAGCGTAACGGCAAAGGACAGCCAAAATCAGCCGGTAACATTAAAACAGGGAGAAACGGTACTGGTTCCGGCTGCAAATACCCATCCTTTCACGTTGAAATTTTCCGGCGACAGCCAATTACTGGAAACTTATATCGAATAATTTATCTTTTATGAAATCATTTTATTTCACCGTTTTAATCTTTTCCTGCATTTGTTTATCCGTGTGGGAAACTTCCGCCTGCACATCCGCCATCATCACCGGCAAAATCACCGCCGACGGTCGGCCTTTGTTGTGGAAACATCGCGATACGGACAACGAAAACAACTGCATGGCCTTTGTTAAGGGCGCAAAATACGATTTCCTCGCCCTTTTGAGCAGTTCCGACAAAGACGGAATCGCTTGGATGGGAAGCAACAGCGCCGGATTTTCCATCATGAACACCGCGTCGTACAATTTGAAAGACGATACAATTATCGAAATGGACCGGGAAGGGGCATTGATGTACAAAGCTCTTTCGGAATGTCGAAACTTAGCCGATTTTGAAGCATTTCTCGATCATTATCCGCGTCCGATGCGCGTAGAAGCCAATTTCGGCGTAATCGACGCAGAGGGGGGAGCCGCCTATTACGAAGTCAACAACACCCGCTGGACCAAAGTGGACGCCAACGATCCCAAAATAGCGCCCCACGGCTACCTCATCTACACGAATTTCTCCTATACCGGACGTTTTAACGAAGGCATGGGCTATATCCGTCATCAAACGGCGACCGAAATTATTTCCCGGCAAGCGGCGATGGGAAATATCACGCCGCATTGGATTTTCAATCATTTATCCCGTTCGTATTATCATTCTTTGACGGGCGTCGATTTGCTCGACAAAGACTTTTCGCCGGAGAAAGCGACCGGCTGGGTCTGGGATCAGGATTTTATTCCCCGGAAAATCACTTCCGCCTCGCTGGTTATTCAAGGAGTAAAGCCGGGCGAAAACCCCGAAATGACTACGGTTTGGACTGTTTTAGGGTATCCGCCTGTAGGAATGGCCGTTCCGATGTGGGTAAAAGCCGGCAAACGACAACCGGACATTCTGTTGCGAAACGATACCTCCCGCCGGGCGACAATATGCGATTATGCCCTGGCTCTCAAACGCCGCATCTTTCCCCTTAAACGTGGAAATGGTTCGAAATACGTGTATTTCAACCGAATATATAATTCCCGCGGAACCGGATACATGCAACAATTGGCTCCGGCGGAAGAAAAGATTTTTCAATTGTACAGGGAAGCCATCGAGCAATGGCGTCAACAGGGACTGAATTTGCAACAATTAGACCTTTTAAATGCTACGATGGAAACAATGGCGAAAGCGGCCTATGACGCAGTAATCGACGAACCGGACGCCGTTCGCGTTATTGGGAAGGACAATAACGCCAAGTGATTAAAAAACTTCTTGGGCAATTAATTCATATCGTTCAACAAAATATTCCAGGTAGCGGACGTCCATTTCCGCCGCAAAGATGTAGGTCGATTGGCCGATGCGCAACTCCAAATTCAGTTCCAGATGTTGAGGGTTACCCCATCGTTCGTTTTGTTCGTCCAGCATGTGCCGGCGGAGGATCAAAAAATGGGTGGTAACGGCGTCGAGATGATTCAACACCCATTCCAGAGGCTGATCGGAACTGAGGCGACGCCACGAATGGTCGGGCATCCGGTCGATGGTAAACGATACGGCGTGAGCGATACAGTCCCGGTAAAACAGGGATGCATTGGGTATCCGGTAAAAAATGTCGTTGTAGAGGTTCATTGTATCTAACATTGGTCGATCTATCTGGCGAAATGCATCGCAGCCCAGCGTTCTTTTTCTCGGCACGAAACCGGTTGTAAGCCTTCCTGTTCGCATTTTTCATGAATAACTTCCCTGTCGTCCATATAAAACCCGCTCAGAAACAGCGACGAGCCGGGACGCATGCACCGCGCATACGCGGGAATATCCCGTAACAAAACATTCCGATTGATGTTGGCAAAAATCACGTCATAGATTTCTTTTCCCAGCCAGCCGGCGTCGCCCCGCACCACCCGAATATCCGGCGTATGATTCAAACGGATATTTTCCAGCGAGTTGTTGTAAGACCATTCGTCGACGTCGATGGCAGTAACCGGATAAGCTTGTTTCAATCGGGCCAGAATCGCCAAAACGGACGTTCCGCAACCCATGTCGAGAAACGATTTCCCTGCCAAATCCAGTTCCAGCAAATACCCTACCATCAGCGAAGTAGTAGCATGATGGCCGGTGCCGAACGCCATTTTCGGGTCAATCGTCAGATCGTACCGAACTTGCGGAACGTTTTGGTGGAACGAGCTATGAATCGCCACCTGATTGTCAATCACAATCGGATCGAAAAAATGCTTTTCCCATTCTTCGTTCCAGTCGCGGCCGGTTATCTTTTCGATGCGGTAATGCGCCGAAACATCCGGCAACGGTAGCTGTTCCAGCGCTTCGGCAACCGCCGGTTCGGAATACAGGTTTTCCGGCACAAAAGCGCTCAGGCCGGAGTCGGAATCCACAAAACTTTCAAAACCGACGTCAGCCAGCGCCGCCGACAAAATATCGCGGGCGATTTCCGTATTGGGACAAAGATTGAATTGAAATTCGTAATAATCCATGCAATGTTTATGGGTTGTTTCGTATCGCCGCAGCGATAATCCGCCGCAAAGGTAATCATTTTTCATCAATTGAAGCGGAGCGTTCCGG
>JAITAH010000093.1 GCA_031284225.1 Dysgonamonadaceae bacterium
TGGATTGCTTCGCTGCGCTCGCAATGACGAGACGCAAGCAATAGCTGGTAACGGGACATGGGCGCTTCGCGCACCAAAAAGAATTTCCCGCCCCAAATTTCTTCTAAAAAGAAATCCGAAGCGGGAAGAATCCTGCGCGTCTGTATTTATCGACAACTCATTCGTCGCCATCAATCGTAAACGATTGAAGACGAAGTTGTTTATAAAATGTGTCTCTCTCTCTCTCTCTCTATTTTTTTCGAGATAACTACCAAATAATTATGGTTAAACTTTCTTAAATTGCTCATCTTTTTTGCGCTTTGTGCCGAGATATTGTGTGTCGTTTTTAGGTAAATCATCAATTTTTAATGATTTACGCGAGCAAAGTAAACGATTTTTTTTGAATTGTGCAAGGATTTGGGGATTTTTTTATCCGTGAATCTGCGCTACACTTTTAGCTTTTCTTATTATTTTTGACTAATTTTGTTCGATTTTTCTGAAATATGATACGAATAGCAATACAGGCCAAAGGCCGTCTGAACGAACAAAGCATCGAATTGCTGTCGGAAGCAGGCATTTTAATCGAAGAAAGTAAACGAAAATTGTTGGCGAAAGCGAACAACTTTCCGGTAGAAGTACTCTATCTGCGCGACGATGATATCCCCCAAGCCGTAGCGATGGGCGTAGCCGACGCAGGCATTGTAGGGTTGAACGAAGTCGAAGAAAAAGCATTTCCGGTCGAAGTTATTCATTCGCTGGGATTTGGCTTATGCCGGTTATCGCTGGCCATTCCCAAAGGCGAAACCTACCGGTCGGTTCAATGGTTTAGCGGAAAGCGGATTGCGACCTCCTACCCTCGCATATTGGAGCAATACCTGCAACGCCAACAAGTTACAGCCGAAATTCACACCATTGCCGGTTCGGTCGAAATAGCCCCCTCGGTAGGCATGGCCGACGCTATATTCGACATTGTCAGCTCCGGAGGAACCTTGATCAAAAACGGATTAGTCGAAGTTGAACGTGTGATGGATTCGGAAGCCGTCCTAATCACCGGAAAATCCATGTCCGTTGAAAAGCAATCAATAATCAATCAAATGCTGTTCCGTTTCGACGCAGTAGAGCGCAGTCGCGGAATGAAATACGTGTTGATGAACTTGCCCTGCGAAGCAGTAGAAAAAGCGGCGGCAATACTTCCCGGCGTGAAAAGTCCGACCCTATTGCCCTTACAGCAAAAAGGCTGGTGTTCGATGCACGTCGCCATCAACGAAAGCGATCTTTGGAACAAAATCGAATCGCTGAAAGCCATCGGCGCCGAAGATATCCTCGTCTTATCGCTCGAAAAAATGATTCCCTGATGATACAAATAATCGAAAATCCGGCGCGCGACACTTGGAGCGATTACATCCGGCGCGATGTATCGAACGATGAAACGCTTTCGGCGCGCGTAGCGGCAATTGTCGAGCAAGTACGGCAGGAAGGCGATAAAGCCCTGTTGCAATTGGCTCAAGAAATCGACGGCTGGGAAAATCCGCATCTGCACGTCCCGCAGAAAACCATTGACGCCGCCGCCGGAAAAATCAGTTCCCAATTACAAAAAGCCATCGACACGGCGGCAAACAACATCCGGCGTTTCCACGAAGCGCAACGCCCGGCCGGAGTCGATATCGAAACCCTGCCGGGAGTGCGGTGTTTGCAACGCAGCGCCCCCATTCAACGGGTGGGATTGTATATCCCCGGCGGAACGGCGCCGCTTTTTTCCACCGTTTTGATGCTGGCTATACCGGCGCAAGTAGCCGGCTGCGAAGAAATTATCCTTTGTACGCCACCTTCCCGAAACGGATCCATAGCCGTAGAAATCCTTTACGCCGTCGCCGTTTGCGGCGTCCGCCGGATTTTCCCGGTCGGCGGAGCGCAAGCCATTGCCGCTATGGCGTATGGTACGGAAACCATTCCCCGCGTGGACAAAATTTTTGGACCGGGCAACCGGTATGTTACCCGTGCAAAACAGCTCGTTTCCATGTCGCAGGCAGCGATTGATATGCCGGCCGGTCCGTCGGAAGTGATGGTTTTGGCCGACGATTCCGCCAACGCCGGGTTCGTAGCGGCCGATATGCTGTCGCAAGCCGAACACGGAAACGACAGTCAGGCGATTGTCGTGGTCGATTCGCCGGTTTTAGCGGCCGACATTGTCCGACGCTTAGGCGAACAGCTTGAAAAATTACCGCGAAAAGAATTTGCCGTTAAGGCATTGAAAAACAGCAAAATTATCGTGTTGAACGAACGAAAGGCAATGATTGATTTCGCCAACAAATACGCCGCCGAACATCTGATTATATCGCTGAACAACGCCTGGGAAGCGGCGTCCCGGATCACATCGGCCGGTTCGGTCTTCATCGGCAATTATTCGCCGGAAAGCGCGGGCGATTACGCATCGGGAACCAATCATACTTTACCGACTTCCGGATGGGCAAAAGCGTACAGCGGCGTCAATTTAGACAGTTTTATGAAAAAGATCACCTATCAGGAACTGACTCTGCAAGGCTTGGCCGGTTTGAGCGATGCCATTATTACAATGGCGGAAGCCGAAGGGTTGGACGCCCATGCGCGTGCCGTTCAAATTCGTTTAAATTCTTAATATACAACGATGACAGATCCCATTGCATTGATACGGAAAAATATATTGGACTTATCGCCCTATTCCACCGCGCGCGATGAATACGACGGACCGTTGGGCATTTATTTGGATGCGAATGAAAATCCGTACAACAACCATTATAACCGTTATCCCGATCCGCATCAGCGCCGGTTGAAAGAACGGTTATCGCAAATAAAAAAGACGCCGACAAGCCATATTTTCATCGGCAACGGCAGCGATGAAGCGATCGATTTGGTTTTTCGGGTTTTTTGCGAACCGGGACGGGACAACGCCGTATCTATCGCTCCGACTTACGGCATGTATAAAGTAGCGGCTGCGATTAATAATGTCGAAATGCGGGAAGTCCGCCTTCGGGAAGATTTTTCGTTGGATACGGAAAGTCTGTTGTCTGCCGCGGATGCGCACAGCAAACTGCTTTTCCTTTGTTCGCCGAACAATCCCACCGGCAACAGTTTTCCGGCAGAAGACGTCGAGCGGCTTATTCGGCATTTCAACGGAATCGTCGTTTTGGATGAAGCGTATATTGATTTTTCCGCAAGACCCGGCTTTTTGTCGCGGTTGGCCGAATTTCCCCGGTTGATTATTCTGCAAACGCTTTCCAAAGCGTGGGGGATGGCGGGACTGCGTGTCGGATTAGCGTTCGCTCGGGAAGATATTATTGCGATTCTTTCGCGGATCAAATATCCTTACAATGTGAATATCGTTGCGCAACAAATTGTATTGGAACAGCTCAATAAAAACATCAAAACGCAGGTTTTGGAAATACAGTCGCAACGAAAATGGGTAGAATCGCAACTGACCACGATTCCCTTAGTGAGAGACATTTATCCTTCCGACGCCAATTTTCTGCTGGTTCGGGTTAGTCATCCGCAAGCGATTTACAAAGCATTGATCGCCCGTGGAATTATTGTTCGAGACCGCTCCGAAGCGCCGGGTTGCGCCGGCTGTTTACGCATCACTATCGGCATGCCGGAAGAAAACCGGCGAATGATTGAAGTATTTCAGGAAATAAAAATCTGAATTAGAGGCAAGTAAGCCGGTAAAGTTTCGATCCGCCTTAAAGCAATTATTTTTATATCTTCCCAAGTTGCGCTTTCGGTTTCTGTGAAAGCCACTTCTATAACTATTTTCCCTTTCCATCGAACGCATTATGAAGTTAAGATGGGATTTTTATAATTAAACGATAATAGATTATCAGATTACATCAAAAACATTTTATCTTTGTAAAAAAAATATAACATGGATAATAAAACATCTGTACTTGTCATCTATTTTAGTAATTCTGTCAGTCAAAATGAGATTTCGAAATTTCGCGGCGCCGTAATCAATATGCTGACCTCAAACAATGTTCTTTTTCATAATCACACAGACGATGGACTGCGTTATGCCTATCCGCTGATTCAATACAAACGCATTCGCGGCAA
>JAITAH010000167.1 GCA_031284225.1 Dysgonamonadaceae bacterium
GCGGAGAAAAAGATGTGCTTTCGTTAGTTGCGCATGGCTTTCATGCGATTTGCTTTAACTCGGAAACGTCCAATATCCCACAGCATATTGTAAAAAAACTATCCTACCGTTTCAAGCATATTATTTTGCTTTACGACACAGATAAAACAGGACTGGATGCTTCGCTCAAGCATCAGCAGCAACTTGCGGATTTGGGCGTAAAACGGCTTGTACTACCGCTTGCGGGAACAAAGCAGGAGAAAGATATTTCCGACTATTTCAAAACGGGAAATACCCGCGAAAATTTCATGCAACTTTTCATCGAATTTTTAGACAGTCTTTATAACGATACTATGGCAATACTTAAACCATGCGAAATAGATTTCAACAATCCACCCATTCAGGCAGAAATGATAATTTCAGTGAACGGTGTGCCTTTGGGAACGCAAGGGAATCTGTTCGGCATCACGGGCGGCGAAGGAACGGGAAAAAGCAACTACGTGGGAAGCCTGATTGCCGGAACTATCCGTGATACCTCTTTTTCGGTTGATACGCTGGGTACAACCGTTCAGCCGGACAGGGATAAAAAAGCCGTTCTACTGTACGATACGGAACAGTCGGAAGTACAACTGTACAAAAACATTTCCGGCATCCTGAAACGCGGGAAACTGAACGCCATGCCCGATTACTTCAAAGCGTACTGCCTGACCAGCATGTCGCGCAAGGAACGTTTACAGGCGATTGTACAAAGCATGGATAAATTTTATTACCAATTCAGGGGTATTCAAATGGTCATTATCGACGGCATTGCGGATTTGGTTCGTTGCGCCAATGACGAAGCGGAAAGCATTGGCGTGATTGACGAGTTGTATCGTTTAGCCGGCATTTATAAAACGTGTATTGTCTGTGTGTTGCATTTCGTCCCCAACGGTATGAAACTTCGCGGTCATCTCGGCTCGGAGTTGCAGCGCAAAGCGGCGGCAATCCTTTCCATTGAGAAGGATGAAAGTCCACAAATTTCTGTCGTCAAGGCGCTAAAAGTGCGCGACGGAAGTCCTTTGGATGTGCCTCTGATTCAATTTGCTTGGAATAAAGAATTGCAAATGCACACTTTCATCGGCGAAAAGACCAAAGAAGAAAAGGAAAAACGCAAGGAAACGGAACTGACGGGTGTTGCCAAAACTGTTTTTGGCGAACAGCGCTTTTGCACTTACGTGGATTTGTGCGAGCAGATACAGTCCATTTTGGACGTAAAGGAACGCACGGCAAAGAGTTATATCCGCTTTATGCGGGACAGGGAAATTATCCTCAAAGACCCGTCCAACGCAAGCTATTTCATTATCGGACACATCTAAAATTGAAAGCATCATGTTTATTGATAAAAATGATTTTGAGTTGTGGATGAAACGCATCATGGAACGGTTTGAGCGCTTGGAAAACAAAATGGATAAACCGGAAAAATCAATCTATACGATTGACGGTGAAAAGCTGCTGGACAATCAGGACTTGTGCTTCATGCTGAATTGCAGCAAGCGCACCTTACAACGCTATCGCGTGTCGGGCTTGCTGCCGTGCAAGCGGTTTGACCAGAAAACCTATTATCTCGAATCGGATGTGCTTAATTTTATCCGCGAGCATTTGCAGAAGCCGGATGGTAGTCCGGGGAAATGATATATTTAACGCCTGTTCAAACTATTATTGTAACTTTGCACCATGAAGAAAAAACGGCAGGGACATTATTGCAAAATATGTGGCGAACATAAAGCCAATGAAAAATTCAGCGGGAAAGGACATGCAAATCATATTTGCAAGGCTTGTTCCAAACTGTCTTTGAAACAGAGAAAAGAACTGCGACGGGCGGATATAATAACAGGATCGGACTTCAATTTACCCGTATCCGAAGATGAACCGGATTCTGATTTGTTCGATAATTACATATATCTCGAAACAACCGGGTTTGCCGAACTTAACGATGAAGATAAAGACACTGTTTCCGAAGATATTTATGACGCTCTCAATGAATTTATCTGTATGAAAGGATATATTCCTGAAAATAAGCATAAACAGAAAATAATGGATTTCGTTTGCTCAGAAATTTATCTTGAAGATGGCAAGCAGTTAATCCCCAATGAAAGTCTGCATACTCTTTTCGACGAAATTCTGCAAAAAGTGATTGGCGATTTACGACAGGACGGTATTGAGCCTGAATTATACCGGGAAACGCTTATCGTATTTGAAACACAACGCTTAACCGTCAGAAAGTTTATACCGGACGACCTTCCGGCACTTTTCGGGATTATGGGAAAAGAGGAAGTAATGTATGCGTGGGAACACGGATTTTCCAGGAACGAAACGCGGAAATGGCTTAACCGGCAATTAACACGGTACAGAAAAGACGGATACGGTTATTATGCCGTCCTGCTGAAAGGAATGGACACGCTTACCGGTCAGGTTGGGCTGCTTAAAATTGAAATCGACGGGAAAGAAGTCGTTGAATTGGGTTATATTTTTGATAATCTGTATTGGAAACAGGGTTATTGCACCGAAGCGGTCAAAGCCTGTATCCAGTTTGCGTCCGACAATCTGAAAATCAAAGAATTATATGCTACGGTACGCCCTGAAAACAAAGACTCCATTCGTATTGCAGAAAAGTTGGGCATGGTAAAAGTCGGCGAACAAATCAAAATATATAGGGAAAAAGAGAGGCCGCATTGGGTTTACCGGTTAGTTTTGTAATTTTCCCATTTCGTATCCTTAAAAATCAATTTGCAACTGTTTGTTTATACTGTCCGGAAAATCTATCCCACAATACTGCAAAGCCTCTTTGTACGATACTCCGTTGTTTTCCAACCTCATAAAATACTCATAGATTTTGGGCTTGTGTTCTTTCAGGAAATAAAAGCGGCGGTCGTCCTTAAAATGTGCGCCAAAACCACAAAATGCACAGCCTGTACGCTTTATTCCCATATCATAAATGGGACTGTACGACAGATTGAATTTGCGGATATATGCCCAAATATCATCCTCCGTCCATATCGACAATGGATAACTCGCTATCATGTTTGTTTCAAATGAATTGCAGCCGTGTTTGAGCCACTTTTGGAATCGAAGGCGGCTCTCACCTGCCATTGTCCCGATGACTGGAAATAATCCCGTTTCCTTATGGAATTTATTGAATGGCTTCTTTTTCAATCGAAAACAACACTTCTCCGATACGTCGAAAGGGGC
>JAITAH010000195.1 GCA_031284225.1 Dysgonamonadaceae bacterium
CCCGGTGGCGCTGGAAGATTTGCCGGTCGAACTTCCCGAAGTGGATAAGTTTTTGCCCACCGAAACGGGCGAACCCCCGCTGGGAAGAGCCAAAGACTGGGTATATACGGAAAAATAAATATTATAAATAACAGCTTGAATCAAATAATAGAATATGTCTATCATCAACTCGATCAAGCGCCGGGAGTCGGTTCGTACTTACGCTAATCAGTCGTTGAGTAAAGAGCTAAAAGATAAAATTGAAGAATTTATCCGGCATACCCAAGCTCCGTTCGGAGTGAAAGCGCGGATACGGCTCATACATACCGGCAGCGATGAAAAGCGAGTCAAACTCGGCACGTATGGTTTTATTAGCGGAGCGTCCGATTATCTGGCGCTTATTTACGAAGAAGCTCCTTTCGCCGAAGAAGGCGGAGCCTACTTGTTTGAACAAGTCGTCCTTTTCTGTACCGGACTTGGATTGGGTACATGCTGGTTGGGAGGCTCTTTCAGTCGGAAAGATTTCAAGCGGCAGATAGCATTAAATCCGAATGAACGGCTAAGAATCGTATCTCCCGTCGGCTACAAAAGCGACAAAAAGCGATTGTTTGAATTTTTGCAGGGAGCGGAAAGACATCATGCCTCCCGTAAGCCTTTCGGTACGGTCTTTTTCCACAAAAACTTTGCGGTTCCGTTGACCGAAGAGGCGGCCGGTATTTATGCGCAAGCTTTGGAAATGGTTCGGATAGCGCCTTCGGCGAATAATTATCAGCCGTGGCGAATTATTCTGGACGACGGAAAATTGCACTTTTACCGGGTAGCTTCTTTGGGCGGCTTTTCGGCGACAGACATAGGTATCGCTTTGTGCCATTTTGAACAAACCTGTAAAGAACTCGGCATTCAGGGATATTTCAAGGCGTTGGACGGTTTGGAAAATAAACTCGGTCGATACTGCATCTCATGGATTTCGGAATGAAATTTTTTTCTTCCGAAACGGCGTTACCAATTAATGGAATTTCTTATCAAAACTGAGATTAACAGTCATTTACGCAATTTTCCTCCGATGGTTTCCGCTCATCCCTTGCCCCGAGATCGCAAGCAACGATTGATCAACAGGCAAATCAGCACGGCGACTGTAGCGCCGATGGCGTCAAAAAGCAAATCTTTCCAGTCGCCGGTGCGGTAGCGCACCACATATTGCTGAACGATTTCGATGCCTCCGCCCATGCAGATCGACAGGACGAACGAACCGAAAAATATCCGGACGCCGCCGATGGCCCGGCGCAGATAGCGCGTGTTATCGAAAAAGACTGCGCCCGACAATCCGAAGAACATCAGGAAATGGACAATCTTGTCCATGTAGGTTACGGTGGTTTTAGGCAGGTTTTCCGTATGCATTACACACAACACAACAATAACAGTACAGAACGTGATGCTTATCCAGAATTTCAGGATAAAGCCTGTCAGAATTTTCAGAAGATTCATGCTTGGGTAATTTTATTGAAAAGGACGGCGGCCAAGCTGCTGGCGCCTATCCGAAAACAGTCGGGAGTCAACCATTCCTCCCCTAAAACGGTTTTTACTATCGTATAATAAAGTACGGCATCTTCGACCGTTCGGACGCCGCCCGACACTTTGACGCCGATTTTCCGGCGATACCGGCGGTAATATTCGCGAATCGTTTGGCACATCACATATACGGCTTCGGGCGTTGCTCCGGGATAGACTTTTCCAGTGGATGTTTTGATGAAATCGGCGCCGGCATACATGGCTATAATGGCGGCCGTTTGAATACGGTCGGCCGTTTTCAGCAAACCGGTTTCGAGAATTACTTTGAGGCGCGCATCGCGGCAAGCCGCTTTCAGTTCCGTTATTTCTTCGGCCACTGCTTCTAAATTATTGTCCAACAGTTCGCCGCAATTCAGCACAACGTCGATTTCGTCGGCGCCGGCGGCTACCGCCAAAGACGCTTCGGCCACTTTTACTTCCTGAAACGTTTGGGACGACGGGAATCCGCCGGCCACAGAAGCAATTTTTACGTCGGCCAGCAAGGCTTCGCGAACGATTTCTACAAAATTGGGATAGACGCAAACGGCGGCCACATTCTGCATGCCGTGCGTGCCGTCGAAATGGTTGACGGTTTCGATCCATCGCCAGATGCTTTCTTTCGAATCTTCCGAACCGAGGGAGGTTAAATCGATGCAAGAATATAAAAACCGCAGGACTTCGGGGGCGTCATTCTCTTTTGTTTTTCCGACAATTTCCGCCGTTTTCCGGCGAATATCCTCGTCTTGTATGTTCCGGTCGAACAGACTGAGCGCTTCTTCGTATTTATTCATATTGAAGTTATTTGAGTCGCAAAGGTAATAGATTTTGATAAATTATGGAAATAATTGTATTTTTGTATGACTTCTCAAGCAAAAGACAATGAACGACGGATTCGATCTTTTTATTCATTCGTTGGGCGAACATATCCAATCGCCGGTAGCCGTATTGCTATTGCAAGTCATTGCTATTCTTTTTGTCGCCCGGATTCTCGGTTCGCTGTTCGTCAAAATCGGGCAACCGTCGGTTGTCGGGGAAATTCTGGCGGGCATTGTGCTGGGGCCTTCGGTACTGGGCAATTTCCTGCCCGGCGTTTCCCATTTTCTTTTTGCGCCCGAAACGTTGGGGAATATTACGATTTTAAGCCAGATCGGGCTGATTTTTTTCATGTTTGTCATCGGCATGGAATTAGACATCGCGGAAGTGCAAAAAACGTTCAGGCAAACCCTTTTCATCAGTCAAACCGGAATCGTTTTCCCGTTTCTGTGCGGAGTAGCGGCGGCTTATTTTACCTATCCTTATTACGCTTCTCCCAGCGCTCCTTTTTTCTCCTACGCTTTATTTATCGGAATATCCATGAGCATCACGGCCTTTCCGGTGCTGGCGCGGATTATTCAGGAAAAACGATTGACTAAATCGCGTTTGGGCATGTTATCGTTGGCCAGCGCCGCCAGCGGCGACGTTTTTGCGTGGTGCCTGCTGGCCGTCCTCATAGCGATTATCCAAACCGGAACCTTATCCGGCGCTATTTATACCATTCTGTTTACGGCCTTGTTTATTGTTTTTATGTTTTTTATTTTGCGTCCGTTCCTGAACATCATCGGGAACCTGTATCATAACAAGGAAGTATTGAACAAGGCTATTGTGGCGCTGATGTTTTTTATCCTGATTTCATCCGCCTATCTGACGGAGATTCTGGGCATTCATGCCCTGTTCGGAGCCTTTGCGGCCGGCGTTGCCATGCCCTCGCATATCCAGTTCCGGAAGATATTGACGGAAAAAGTAGAAGACGTAGCGTTGACGATTTTCCTGCCGCTCTTTTTCGTTTCCACCGGATTGAAAACGCAGATCGGTTTGATAAACAGTCCGCAAGAATGGCTGTTTTGCGGATTGTTTATCTTCCTCGCCATTTTCGGTAAAGTTATCGGCACCGCCGTACCCGCCCGTCTGTCCGGCGAATCGTGGAAAGACAGCTGGCAGATGGGCGCCCTGATGAACACCCGCGGACTGATGGAGCTGATTGTCCTGACCATCGGCTATGAAATGGAAATCCTTTCGCCGCCCATTTTTGCCATGCTGGTGTTGATGACTTTAATTACCACGTTTATGACCGGCCCCCTGTTAAACGTTATCGAATGGCGTTACCGTATCCGGCGGCCGACGCCAGCCCGCAAAAAGAATGCCCGTTTCCGGATATTGCTTTCGTTCGGCCGGGCGGGCAATGGGAAAATCCTGTTGAACGTGGCGTTGCAAGCCTTTTCCAAAGGCGCCCGGAAACCGGAAATCACGGCTTTACACCTAACCGTCGGCACGGAAATCAATCCGATTCACACCGGGAATTTTGCCGAAGTCAGCTTTACGCCCATTCGCGAAGAAGCCCAAAAACTCGATTTCCCCATTCAAACGCAATACGACGTAACTAACGACGTAAGCCGTTACATCGTACAGCGGATGAACGAGGAAGGGTTCGATTTCCTGCTGGTAGGGGCAGGCCTTTCCCTGTCGGCCTTGCCGCAAGACGTCGAAGCGGCCAGGCAGCACAGCAAATGGTTCTACCCGGGCGATTTATTGAAAGACAAAACCCGCCAATTCATTGAAGCATCGCACGGCGCCGTCGGAGTGTTTGTCAATCGGGATTTTGAACGCGCCACACGGGTAGTCGTAGTACTGAAAAAACCGCAGGATGTTTTCCTTTTCCGCTATGCCAAAAACCTTATGGCGTCTAACGAAGCGCAGATAACGGTTTCCCAGTTAGGCGATGAAATCCCTGCCCATTTGGAAACCCAACGGCGCATCCGGGAGTTTTTCAATGCTTATCCGCAAACAACTTTCCTGCGTTCCGCACAGCTTTCCCCGGAATTGTTATCGAACCGAAATTTTATGCTAATCAGTTACGAATCTTGGATAGAGGTATCGGAACAAGAGAGAGAAGCCTTGCAAGCCATGCCTTCTACGTTAATTATTCGACAATCCATTAAAAGACAATAAATCCTTTTTTATTTCAACCACCACACCTGAAGTTTGACCACCGCGATAGGTTCCCGGGTGCGAAGCAAGTGCGGTTCTTTTTTTTCGAGGAGGCTTTCGATGCAGCCCCAATTTTGCGCAATGGAATTGGCGTTAT
>JAITAH010000291.1 GCA_031284225.1 Dysgonamonadaceae bacterium
CAACGACCGGTTTTCCGTTGTCGATATCACGCAAAACCTCGGCATCAGCCGGAGCCTGCTGCATGTCAAAATGAAAAGCCTGCTGAATATCTCGATGGGCGATTATATCCGCAAAAAGCGACTGAATATTGCCTGCGACCTGCTCCGTAACGGCTACAATGTTTCCGAAACCACCTGGAAAACCGGATTTACCGATCCGAATTATTTTTCCAAGTGCTTTAAAAGGGAATTTGGCGTCCGTCCGACGGATTTTCAGCGCAGCCGGGGGAAGGAAGAATCATAAACCCGGCTATTCACGGCGATTTAATGCGAATTCAAATGAAAGAGCGTGATGGCGTCGGCCTCGGCGCCGTTCAGTTCCAGTCCAACCTGCGAATCGCCAAAAGGGTTGGGCAGTTCGTAAACCGGATCGCCATCCACAAACAGCCGAATACTGTCCTTACTTTTGACTGCACGAAAGTTGTAGCTGTTCCTGAATACTTCGCCGACGCTTATTTTGGGTAGCGCCAGATTCTGCATCCGGAAGTTTTCCCGCTCGGCGGCTTTGCGCACCAGAATCAGTTCGCGGGTTTCGATCGGGGGAAATTCAATCCGGTTAAATCCGGGATGATACCATTCGGCGGGCTTTACGTCCGGCAATGTTTGCCAGTTTCCGTCTTTGACGTAATAGATATTGAATGTTTCATACACGTTTTCAATCAGCGTGTCGCTTCCGGCGATGGCTTCTCTGGAAAAGAGCAGCGCGTCGAGCGTTGTCGGCGTGTCGAAAATAAAATGCCGTTCCATGTAATCGCTAAAGACCATGCTGGCGTAATAATCCTGAATCTTTGCAAGGGGTATCGTTTGCGCAGGAAGGGTTTTCCCTTTATTTTTTCCGGTTACGATGCAGCGGCGGTTTGAAAAGTCGAAATCGACTTTCAAATAGTTGTTAGGGTCGATATAAACGGGATAAATGCCGGCTGAACCTTTTCCGGAAGCGGTCGTCGTTTGCAAGCTAAATTCGTAGTTATCCAATAAATCGCCTTTGAGTTGCAAGCCGGGCGAAAGCGGCGAAGCAGTCCATCCGTTGATGGTTTTTCCGTATTCGTCCCAACCGGCGGTGTAGGTAATCCCGTCCCATTCGGCGTTTGCCTGCGCAGAGTAAATACCGGGCAAGCCTTTTCCGGCAAAGGGAGTGGCAATAAACGGCTGTCCGGGCGCCGGCAGATGGTCGATGTGAACGGTAAAACCGGTGTGATTCTTGAAAACAGCGATCGAATGAAAAACGTCGGGGCGAAAATCGGCGGGCAAGGCAAAGGAAGCAGTTTCCTGCCGGCCGTTGTGATTCAGCGTATAAAACCATTGTTGACGGGCGCCGTCGATCAGGATTTTCAGTTCGTTGTTTTCACCGTCTTTCCACGCGATAATGCCGTTGGCGGAAGGGCCGGCAAGCGGTTTGAAGGCGGCTTCAAAATAATAATGCGACGCCGGTTTGCCGGGTAGGGTTTGATTGACCGCCGGCAACGATTGATGATTATTCGCCAGATATTGATAATCCGGCTTTGCCGGTGCGGGGTGATATCCGGCGGTGCGGGTAGAGGTAATGCCATCGACAGTTAATTTTTTGTCGAAAAAATGAATCCGGTTGATGTATTGTCCGCGGCGTTCGTTGTTTTTATTGGCCATATAAATCAGCCACCATTCAAATCCGTTCGGGCCGCGGAGAATATTCGGTTGTCCGGGCGTATAGAGAATATCGTCCGCCAACCGGTCTTTCATGTCGAACAGGGCGGCATCCAGAAAATGGGAACGACCGCTACCCTGCCCTTCGATGGCGAGAATGTTTTCGCCGTTTGACAACAGGTTTTTATGCGGACTTAAATCGACGTGCAGATAATCGGGCTTATCGCTGCTGTAAATCAGCGTTCCGTTTAACCAGACTTTGGCGGCGCCGCGATGATGAATGCGCAGGGAGAGGTTTCCGTTTCGGTTCGCATCATAGACAAAGGGTTTGTATAAATAGCAGCGAGGCGTGTTCCATTCGGTTTTTACGCGGCGCGTAGCGGAATTTTCGACTACGGGAAAGCCGAATCCGGGTTTGCCTTTTTCCCAAGTGGAGGGTATGCCGGTATTGCGATACCAGCCGTCGGGGTTTTCTGAGAAGGAATAATAGAACATTCCCCGGTCTTGATATTTCAGCAAATCGACAAAGGTTTCTTCCAACTCAATCTGGTTGGATTTCATGACGGGATGGGCATACTTGTTGCCGTGATTAAATTCGAGCGGACCGGAGGCTTCGGCCACGCCCAGCATATAATTTCCCCATTCGGTCGAAGTATGATTGGTGTTGTACATCAGGTAATAGCGGTCGCGGTATTTGATGACCCAAGGGCCTTCTTCCACGCGGTTGTCGAGCGTTTCCCAGTTTCCCGGCTGGGAAGCAAAAATGTATTTCGGCTCGCCTTCAAAGGTGGCGGGATCTTTCATGGGACGCGCCCAAATGGTATTTCCGTCGGTAAATTTTACCATGTAGAGATACAGTTTCCCGTCGTCGTCGATAAACAGATGCGGGTCGATGCGGTTATCGAGCCAGCGGTCTTTGACCGGCTCGCGGTAAGGACCCAAAGGCTGATCGGCTTCGGCATGAGCGATATGAACCACATTCCGGTCGCGGCTCCAATGATTGACCGACCAGTAGAGATGGAACGTTCCGTTGATATAATGCAGGTCGTTGGCATGAATCTGTTCGTCGCCAATGCCGAAAGCGGTAGCCCATTCGTTGTCCATGCTAACGGCATGTACCGGGCCGTTCCAATGCACCAGATCGGTGGATACATAAAAATCGCCGCGCGTCGCCACGCCGCCGATGTAGTAGCGGCCGTGGTGTTTCATCACTCCGGCGTCGGGCACGCCCGGCAATACGGGATTGTCAATGGCCGACCGACTCGACGGCGGAA